>DMRR01000196.1:14650-24638 GCA_003455275.1 Bacteroidota bacterium
GTGCTGCATTTCGGATTGGCAAAAAATTCCCACTGACAATTTGAAGCGAGTGTGGAAGAAGTAGAAAGATGAGTAGTGGTAGGTGTTACAGCCGGTCCATTGGTTTGCAATTGACCTGTAGCTGCTGTCCATTCGGCATCGTCGCCGCTCCAGAGTGTTCCAACAGTAAAATCATTGTCATTGAAATTATCCAGCACCTGTGCGCTCAGTGTAAATGGAAGAAGAAAAAGAATTGCACAGAAAAATTTTCTCACAAAAAGAAGATTCATTTAAGAGAATTCAATAATAACAAAAGCGCCCCGAAGAATATCGGAGCGCTCATAATTTTTTGTAAAAATTTTTATCAAAGAAAATGGAATGAGCTGAAAAACTTGTCTTTCGCATCGGCAGGAATCTCTGTTCCTACAATCGGGTTGATGGTGAGTTCATACACGATATTGTTCTTATAGAATGATCGCTGCAGCGATTTCATACCGAACATCTCATAACTGTATTCGATGCAAAGGGAGCCGTTAAATTGAAATTCAGTTTTGTCTTTGATCTTGGTGCTGAATACAGATTCAATCACATTGATGTTATTATCTACCTTAGTTCTGAAACTGGCTTCGTCATAGTTGCTGCTACCGAAATCAACATTCACATAAAAATTAGTGAGCGGCTCATCCAGCGTAGCGGAGATGAACCAACTGTCCTTCTTCTTATCAGCTTTCGGCTTGGTGGGAAACTGAACTTCAAATTTTGCCTTCTTCTTGTCTTTGTATGTAACCCAGGGTTGATCATCAAACCTGAAGGAAGTAAGCGTGATAATTACTGCTACTATAAATACTGAGAGTCGTAAAAAGAATTTCATTCAAAAAAAATTTTCTTCGAAACTAATCATACTGGTGAAATGCAAGATGGATTTTTTATCTGAAGAAATTAACAGAGATTCTGAAGTTGTTGAGTTATTGCTTCCTCAGATAACTGCGACACCTCGCATCCACATTCTCACGAATGTTCACATAAAAAATTCCGTAGTCGAGGATGTGCAGAATCTGCCACGCAAACAATGCGCTGCCGGGAAAATGGAGATGATGCACCCACAACATTCCGCGATAACTCTGCGCATCTGAAATTGCAGGATAAACTTTATTGAAATCTTTCAGAATGCCACCGCGATTCATACTGTAATCGCACACCATTGAATCAGTTTTCCAACTGAGTGGGTTAGTGCAAACAGCATGATTCATTCCATAAGGATAGTAGGGCGGATAAAAACCTTTCGCGAATGTGTTCCATGAAACCCAGCAATCAGTTTGTGTGGAATCAGTGCACGGCATAATGCAGCAGAGAGAATCTTTTGCAATGGGCATTCCGATTAAATAAGCGCACACTAATTTTTTTTGCAGTGGTTTATCATCAAAAAAATCTTGAAGCAGGCGCAACGCATGAACTGTTCCCTGCGAGTGTGAGGCGATGATGATGGGGCGACCATTGTTGTAATGTTCCAGGTAATACTCAAATGCTTTTTTCACATCAGCATAAGCTGTGTCGAGCGAGTTGCGCTTCGCATCTTTATCTAAAGTGTAGAAAGCAGAGATGTGTGCCTGCCGATAACGCGGCGCATACACGCGGCACGAAACATTGAACACGCTTGCCTGATACTTGATGGTGGTTTCATCGGTGAGCTTATTGAGTTTCTCATCGCTCACATCTGCATTCCACTTGAAATCGCCCTCGGGCGCATAAGTGAATGTAGTAGGGTGAACGAAGAACACATCTACCTGCGCTGAGTCCTGACCATATTTCATTTTACTGTCCGGCACTTCATCTGCTTCATCCTTCACATCAGGCAGTGCGCACCACGATGATTGCTTGCTGTAATCCGGTGAGGCAGGAATTTTTTCATCATAAGGAGTTTGAAGAATGTAGCGCTCGTGAACGCTGCACGAGATCAATATTGAAAAGAACAATGAAAATATAATTGCTCTCATTTCTATTACGAAAAATAATCCTTCATCTTCTCGAAAAAACCTTTCTCACCTTTTGTGTTGTGCGGTTTAAAGTTTTCGTGGTCGCGGAGCTTCTCTAATATTTTTTGTTCTTCTGATGTAAGATTTTTCGGAGTCCACACATTTACATAAATGAGCTGGTCGCCTTTACCGTAAGAGTTCAGGTTAGGGAGTCCCTTTCCTTTCAACCGGAAAATTTCTCCTGCCTGTGTGCCGGGTTTGATTTTGATTCTTGCCTTTCCATCCACAGTAGGAACATCGAGTTGCGTGCCGAGCGCCGCATCCATAAAACTGATGTGGAGGTCATACACAATGTTGTTGCCCTCGCGCTTCAGTTCTTCGTTCGGTTCTTCTTCAATCTGAATTATCAAATCGCCATTGGCTCCACCGCGCTCGCCAGCATTTCCCTTACCGCCCATGCTGAGCTGAATGCCGTCGGTTACACCCGCCGGAATATCTACTGTAATTGTTTCCTCGCCATACACGCGACCGTCACCATGACACACGGCGCAGCGCGCTGTAATGATCTGCCCTTCGCCATTGCAGGTGGGGCAAGTGGTGGTGGTTTGCATTTGCCCAAGAATGGTGTTCTGCACACGGCGCACATAACCGCTTCCGTGGCAGGTGTTGCAGGTGTTGTAAGATGATTTGTCTTTCGCGCCGCTTCCGTGGCAAGTATTACACGGAACATATTTTTTTACTTTCAGTTTCTTGTGCGTTCCCTCCGCCATCTCGCGCAGCGTGAGATTTATTTTCACTCGAAGATTGCTGCCGCGAATGCCGCGCTGCTTTTCTCCGCGACTTCTTCCACCACCAAAAAAATCTTCGAAACCACCGCCGCTTCTTCCTCCTCCGAAAATATCTCCGAAGTGAGAGAAGATGTCTTCCATATTCATTCCGCCCTGACCACCACCGCCAAAGCCGCCATTGCCGCTCATTCCCTGATGCCCGAAACGATCGTAACGATTTTTCTTTTCCTGGTCGCTGAGCACATCATATGCTTCAGCCGCCTCCTTAAATTTTTCTTCCGATGCTTTGTCGCCGGGGTTGCGGTCGGGGTGATACTGCATAGCCACCTTGCGGTATGCTTTTTTTATTTCATCCGGCTGAGCGTTTCGGGGCACGCCAAGTATTTCGTAGTAATCTCTTTTGCTCATAAAGAAGCCCCAACCTTAATCCTTCCCCTAAGGGGAAGGAAACAGTCGCGGGAAATATTTTTTTTGGTTTTCAATTTTATCAGAGTTTGTATTTGTTCCCTCCCATTAGGGGAGGGCACAGAAGCTGGTGGGGCTTTTATTTGCCGACTACAACTTTTGCGTAACGAATTATTTTATCATTGAGCATGTAGCCCTTTTCAATTTCTGCCACCACTTTTCCTTTCATGTCTTCACTCGCTGCCGGAACTTCAGTAATTGCTTCATGTTTTTCAGCATCGAAAATTTCGCCTACTGAATCAAATTGTTTCAGCCCGCGCGATTCGAGCGTTGATTTCAGTTTGTTGTAAATGAGAGCAACACCATCACGAACTGCAACTACATCCGTGGCTTTTTCCATCAATTGAAGAGCACGCTCAAAATCGTCGAAAGTCGGGAGTATGGTTTGAAGGACATCCTGCCCTGCGCTCTTCAACAGCTCTAATCTTTCTTTCGCGTTGCGCTTTCTGAAATTATCGAACTCAGCAAGGAGGCGAAGATTTTTATCGTTGAGGTCAGCAACTTTTTCTTTCAGTTCCTGTAGTTCTTTCTTATGGTGTTTGTCTTTTTTGCCCAGTCCAATTTTTCCTAAAAGCCCTTCTGAATGTTCTTCGTGAGCAGGCTCATTTATGGAAATGCTTTCCTCTGAGGTAACATTTTCGGCTGACTCTTTTTCTATTTCGTTCAGCACATCTTCTGCACTTTTTTCAGTCGGAGGAAGGTTTGGATTTTGTTGCTCGTTCTTATCGTTTGTTTCCATTGTAATTTTCAATATGTAGGGTATGCAAGTCAAATCATTTGCCAGCGGGCTTCTGTCGCCAGATTGACAGGGAGCGCAAATGTAAATTTCTATATCATTTATCCTTCTGCCGGCATCGTAAGGCATCTGTCCGGCTGGTTATGCGTGTTTGTTATTTCTTCCTGTTTTCCAAGATGTTTTCAAGTTGCATTATTGATAAGTCAACACCAATCACCATCCCGTTTTGATCAAGCAGGTAAGTTGTCGGAATCTGATGAACAGAAAAAGCCTGAGCAATGCTGCTTTTGAAATCTCCGGAGTCATTGACTTGTTCGCTCCATGTTAGCCCATCGTTTGCGATTGCTTTCCTCCAGGCTGATTTTTTTTTGTCAAGTGATACACTGTAAATTTTGAAAGTGCCCCCATCCTGCATTTCATCATTTTTATATTTTTCATAAACAGGAACCAGCTCTGCGTTTTCTCTTCTGCATGGTCCGCACCACGAAGCCCAAAATTGTACAAGCACAATATTTCCTTTCAGCGAAGAAAGAGAAATAGAATCTCCTTCAGGATTTGTTAAGCGAATTTCAGGAAATAAATCTCCGTTACTGAATGCCTGCTCACTGCTTTGATGAAAAACTTTCCAGCCGAAAAACCCAACCATCGCAAGAGCAATAAACCCGAAAATAAGAAGAATATTTTTTCTGTCCATAAAGGTGCAAAGGAAACTGCTATAAGAGAATTTCTTTTTGCTCTTTAATTTGTGGCGATACCACAAATGATGAGTTTGATTTCTCCTCCTATAATTCTGATCGGGATGCACCGCTCAGGCACCAGTTTGCTTGCGCGCATCCTTGACCGTGCCGGAATTTTTATGGGATATGATTTAACAGAAGATCACGAGTCATGGTATTTCCAGCGGATAAATACCGCATGGATGAGTGCTGAAGGCTGGACCTGGGACCATCCGGGTGAACCAACTCAAGCTGACATGAAACTCTTCGATGAGATTTCTTTTCTGCGTCACTATGTGCGTGTATCCAGGCAGCCGATGAAGCCATTTTCATTTCTCTCTGCGAACACTTGGGGATGGAAAGACCCGCGCAACACTTTCACCATTCATCAGTGGAAGAAAAAATTTCCGAAGGCGAAAATCATTCACATCTACCGCAACGGAATGGATGTGGCGATCAGTTTATACAAACGAAATCTCGGAATGGATTTTACAAACAAGTGGTATTCGCAACGATTGGAAAATAAATTGGAGGGACTGAAACTCTGGGAAGAATATGCAGCGAAAGCATTTGGGTATGATCAGCAATTTCCGGGGCAGGTGCATCATCTCTCATTCGAGAAATTGATTGCGAACGATACCCAGACTATTCTGAAATTAGAATCAGTGGTGAATTGCGAACTCACTTCATTGGTGAAAAGCTTGACCGACAACGAACGCACAGCGCGATTTAATTCTGATGAACACACTGACCTGAAAGAATTTGCACAGCACAGCGAATGGATGCATAAACTTAATTACCTGTAAGAAGTGAATCATTTTGTAAATAAGGACTCTCCTATTGTGATTGGTGGTGTAGGCGGAAGCGGTACGCGTGTAGTGGCGCAGATGATGAGTGAGGCTGGAGTTTATATTGGTGATTTGCTGAATGAACCGAACGACAATTTGTGGTTCACACTCTTGTTTCGTCGTCCATGGTTATTGAATGATGAAAATGAAAAACAGCAATTAAAGTTGTCAGAGATATTTCGGAAGCGAATGTTCAATGAGAAAATTTCCTTTTCTGAAAAACTAAAAGTTCGTATAGCTGAATTCGAATTCGTTTCAAAAAAATATATCCGAAGTAAGGATTGGTATTCTCTTCCGAACAAGATTTCAAAATCGCTGAGAAGTTTTTCTTCAACTGATTCTGAAAAAAAATATTGGGGTTGGAAGGAGCCGAACTCGCACATTTATATTTCTCTTCTTGCGAAAAAATTTCCTGAAATGAAATTTCTTCTCGTAATGAGGAATGGTTTGGACATGGCTTTCAGCAGCAACCAAATTCAGTTGCGGAATTTTGGAAATCATTTTGGATTGAAAGGAAATTCTCCTGCTGACTCACTGGAGTATTGGATTCGCGCAAACACAAAAGCAATAGACACAGGAAAAAAATTGCTCGGAGAAAATTTTAAATTATTGCGACTGGAAGATTTGTGTGCATCACCTGAAAAAGAAACTCGTGAACTTTTAAAATGGTCGGGAATAGAATTCAACGAAGAAATGATACGGAAACTTTCAGCGCTTCCAAAGTTTCCCTCGTCACTCAATCGTTATCAGAAAGAAAATCTCAACATATTTTCTTCATCACAATTGAAATCGGTCACCGCTTTTGGCTATCAAATTCACCAATGACATGACGAAGATTTCACGAGCGCCTGTCAACATTTATTTCTTTCTCTTCTTCTGGTTCTGGTGGCTGGTGGTTTGGCTGAATATTTTTTTCTTCCGAATTATTTTTTTCAAATCACTCAAAAGCTTTTTTAAGAAATTATTTTTTCCGAACCGGAAGAAAAGTATTTTCTATCTCGAAGTATTTTCTCCAGAGAGTGCGGGCAATCGCCACCGCACAAAAAAGTGGGTGGAAATTCTGAATCAAAATAATTTCAAAGTGCGCTCGGCTTATGTGTTTGAGTATCGCGAGTATTTGCAACTCACTTCAAGCGAAAACACGATGCCTTTCTTTCTGATGAGCTTTATGTGGATTCGATTCTGGCAAATCATGCGCTCTTCTTTTTGCGATGTAATTGTGGTGCGCCGCGAGTTGCTCATGTTTAATGATTACGGAAATCTTTTCTTCGAAAAACTTTTAGCGTCACTTCACTCTGTTCGTGTTCTTGATTTCGACGATGATATTTCTGCTGCCAAGCGCGAACCGAAAACTATTTCTTCATTCGGAAAAATGCTATTGGAGCATCCGAAAAAATTTTCTGCCTCACTGAAACATTACACTCACTTTTTTCCAGCAACGAATTATCTGAGAGATTTATTGAAGCAATCTTTTCCCTCAGCGAAAGATGAAAATATTCTCGTGCTTCCTACATGTGTGGATTACAATTCTTCTCAGAAAAAAAATTACAACTCTCTCAGTGATGAAATTGTGATTGGCTGGGTGGGCGCCCGAAACAATCTTGGCAACCTGCATCTTGTGGTGAATGCGCTCAACTGGCTTTCCTCAAAATACAAATTTCGCTTGCGTGTAGTGTGCGATGCGCCGTTTGCTGTTCCTGTTTTGTTTCCTGTTGAGTCCATTCGTTGGAGCGAAAAATTTGAAATTGAAAATTTGCTTTCCATTGACATTGGAATTATGCCTCTCGAAAATTCATTGGAGCAAAAGGGAAAAGCCGCCTTCAAACTCATTCAATACATGGGACTTGGAATTGTAAGCATGGCAACTGCGCTCACTGTAAACACAGAGGTGATTGACGATGGCGTGAATGGATTTCTTGTTTCGCCGGATGCGGACTGGAATGCTTACTTTGAAAAAGTTTTTCAGCAGAGAAATCAGTTTGCAGAAATTGGCGCGCGTGCAAAAACAAAAATCGAAATGAATTCTTCCTTCGCTGCGAATCAGCAGCGGCTGTTAAACTTTTTTCAATCAATAAAATAACATGTGCGGCATTGCTGGCATCTTAAGTTTTTCGGTTGAAGTGAATGCGGCGCGCGTGAAAAAAATGACCGATGCAATTGCTTGGCGCGGACCGGATGGTGAAGGCAATTGGATTTCTCCGGATAAAAAATTATGTCTCGGCCATCGCCGGCTTTCTATTATTGATTTGAGTGAACTCGCTTCGCAGCCGATGCATTACATGAATCGCTACACCATTGTTTTCAATGGAGAAATCTATAACTACAAAGAGTTGCGCAATGATTTGGAAAAGCGCGGAATGAAATTCAATTCTTCATCCGACACCGAAGTGATTCTTGCAGCTTATCATCTTCACAAGGAAAATTGTGTTCAATATTTCGATGGAATGTTTTCGCTTGCGCTGTGGGACGAAGAAGAGAAAAAACTTTTCTGCGCGCGCGATCGCTTCGGAGAGAAACCATTTTTCTATTCGCTCTCAAAAAATGAATTTCGTTTTGCTTCAGAGATGAAAGCGCTGATGACGGAAGAAACTCATGCAGTGAATCGCAGAATGCTTTTCTACTACATGACTTACAATGTGTCGCAAAATCCGTTGCAGCAATCAGAAACTTTTTTTGAAAACATTTTGAAACTTGAACCTGCGCACACACTCACTGTGAATGCACGGGGAGAAATTCAGAAGAAGTGTTACTGGAAAATTTCTGCTGAAACTCAAATAAAAATATCTGAGCGTGATGCAACAGAAAAGTTTCGTGAACTGTTTTTCCGCTCGGTGGAGCGGCGCTTGCGCAGCGATGTGCCTATTGGTTCGAGTTTATCCGGCGGTGTTGATTCTTCCTCTGTAGTTTGCACCATTTCGCAACTCAACAACTCAAATCCTTTTCCACAGCAAACTTTTTCAGCGCGCTTTTTTGACAGCGCGGTTGATGAAGGAAAATACATCGATGAAGTTGCTGCGGCTGCGAAACTCAATCGCAACGAAGTGTGGGTGAATGAAGAAGTGCTGCTCACCGAATTGCAGAATATTCATTATCACATTGAAGAGCCGCTCAGCAATTCATCGCCGCTTGCTCAATGGAAAGTGATGCAACTCGCAAAAGAAAAAAATGTGACCGTGTTGTTAGATGGTCAGGGAGCTGACGAAACGCTTGCGGGCTACCTTCATTTCTTCCGACCTTACTTCATGGAATTATTTTTCACCGACAGAAAAAAATATAACGAGCAACTTTCTCAATATAAAAATCTTCGCGGAGTTGGTTTTGATTCATCAGGAAAATTTGAGCGGGAGATTCGATACAGAAAACTTTTTTCAGCTCTTGGAAAAATCAGGAGAAAATTTTCCACTCCCGATTATATGAATTTTCTCCATGAAGATTTGATTCACGAATTCAGGAATGAACCGCCGCCGTTCAAATCATTTGCGCGACTGAATGACTCGCTGAAATTTTTCAGCACCGAATTCGGATTGGAAAAACTGCTCACTTATGCCGATAGAAATTCAATGGCTTTCTCACGGGAAATCCGTTTGCCGTTTCTATCTCATGAGCTGGTTGAATTTATTTTTTCTCTCCCAATAGAATTGAAAATGCAAAACGGCTGGACAAAATTTATTCTCCGTAAATCAATGGAGAACACCATTCCGAAATCAATTGCCTGGCGCATTGATAAGCTCGGGTATCAGCCGCCAATTAATTCCTGGCTTCAACAAGAGAAAGTGAAAACGCTAATTGCCGAAGCAGAAAAGTTTCTTGCTGAAAAAAAATTGTTGCGCACGGGTTCTTCAATACGCAACCGCGAGTGGATGCAGCTGAGCGCCGCGCATTTCCTGAAAGCATTTAATCAATAGCTGCATATTTGTTCCAATGGAAAAAGTAATTGGCATTCATCAACCGAATTTTATTCCGTGGCTGGGCTACTTCAATAAAATTTATTCGAGCGATGTGTTTGTTATTCTCGATAATGTCGACTACCAGAGTGGCAATGCAAATTCCATCACGAACAGAACAAAAATTAAAACCGCACAGGGAGAATTATTTATTTCTGTTCCGGTGAAGAAAAATGCAGAGAGCAAACTGATTAAAGATATTGCGATTGACAATGCTCAGCCGTGGCAGAAAAAAATGCTGAAGACCATTCAACTGAATTATTCGAAAGGAAAATTCTTCAATGAAATTTTTCCGCTGATTGAAAATTCTCTCAATGAAAAAACTGAATTGCTCTGTGCACTGAATGTTTCTCTGTTAAAAATATTTTGTGAGAAGTTGAACATCACCACACCAATGCTTCGTGCTTCAGAAATGAATCTTTCTTCCGATGAAAAAAATAACCGCATCATAGAAATCTGCACGCAACTCGGTGGAACCATTTACCAGAGCGGAAGCGGCGCTCGTAAATACAACGACGAAGAAATGTTTGCTGCGAACA
>DMRR01000223.1:0-896 GCA_003455275.1 Bacteroidota bacterium
GCGCGGCATTTTCAGGAATACAAAAAACTCGGAAAGAAAATGCCGGTAGCTGTTGCCCTTGGCGGCGACCCGGTTTACACTTATTGCGCCACTGCTCCGCTTCCCGATAATATTGATGAATACATGCTTGCAGGTTTTCTCCGAAATAAAAAAGTGCAACTGGTGCAGTGCATCACGCAGGATGTGCAGGTACCCGCAGATGCTGAAATAATTATCGAAGGATATGTTGACCCGATGGAAGAAGAAATTCTGGAAGGACCATTTGGTGATCACACCGGATATTATTCGCTTGCTGATTTCTATCCGAAGTTTCATATCACATGCATCACGCACCGCAAAAATCCAATTTATCCTTCCACCATTGTTGGCATCCCGCCGCAGGAAGATGCATGGCTTGGCAAAGCGACGGAAAGAATTTTTCTCGCTCCGATTAAGATGACTATGATTCCTGAAATCGTTGACATGGAGCTTCCTATTGAAGGTGTGTTTCACAATCTCACCATCGTGAAGATCAAAAAGGAATATGCAGGGCAGGCAATCAAGGTGACTAATGCCATGTGGGGCGCAGGGCAAATGATGTTCAACAAAATTCTCGTCATCGTGGATGATGACATTGACATTCACAATTACAAATCAGTAGCGCAAGTCATGAGCGCGAATGTTGACCCGCAGCAGGATATTTATTTTTCACAAGGTCCGATGGATGTGCTCGACCACAGTTGCAGCAAATTTTCTTTCGGAGGAAAAATGTGTGTGGATGCAACCAGGAAATTTCCGGAAGAGAAAAGAATTGACAATGGACAATTGACAATTGACAATTCAGTTTCAAAAATTGATTTTGAAAAACTGAAAAAAGATTTCCCGGAAATTGTTCAGGTGAATGATGAACTTTTGAA
>DMRR01000223.1:1285-14483 GCA_003455275.1 Bacteroidota bacterium
TAAAATTTTTAATCTTCCTCGAAGCGAATGTTGACTGCTCTGATATTAAAGATGCCATCTGGCGTTTTACAAACAACATTGACCCTCGCCGCGATAGTTTTATTATAGAAGGAAAAGAAATCTCTCACATCGCATTTGACGGTACAAGAAAAACAAAAGAATATGATGGCTTCGAGCGCGACTGGCCCAACATTCTGGCGATGGATGAAAAAACAATTTCTCTCGTAGATGAGAAGTGGGAGAAATATCAATTGGGAAAATTTATTCCATCTCCGTCATTGAAATACCGCAGGCAATTGTATAAAGGAGGCGCAGTGGCTGAGTAGAATGATCCTTAACTTTTACTTAACACAGTCACTAATATGCAGTTGAAAGCCTAAATTACTTTTGCTCACGAATGGAGAAAAATAATTTCAAAATTCTTGTAGTGGATGATGAACCGGATATCGTTGAATTCATTGTTTACAATCTGAAGCGCGAAGGGTACGAAGTATCAAGCGCACATGACGGACTCGAAGGAATTAAAGTAGCGGAAAAAGTAAAGCCGGATCTGATTGTTCTGGATATAATGATGCCGCGACTAGATGGCGTAGAAGTTTGCGAGCATCTTCGCCGCAATCCTACATTCAAAAACACGCTCATTATTTTCCTCACAGCATTGGGCGACGAGCAATCTGAAATTAAGGGATTAAATGCTGGAGCAGATGATTATATTGTTAAACCAATTAAACCCAAAATCCTTCTGACTCGTGTTAAAGCCCTTCTGCGCCGGTTATCTCCGGACGAGGTAAGTGGAAAAAACCAAATTGGTGATTTTATTATTGATACCGAGCAATACCTGGTTCACTATAAAAAGGATCATTATTCCCTGCCTAGAAAAGAATTCGAATTGCTTAATCTTCTTATCTCAAAACCTGGAAAAGTTTTTCACAGAGATGAAATTCTGAACAAGGTATGGGGTACTGAAGTAATTGTTGGCGACAGAACAATTGATGTTCATATCCGCAAACTGCGCCAACGGTTTGGTGACGACCATATTTCTACAGTTAAAGGAATAGGTTACAAATTCGAAGCTTGAAATTATTTGACAACATTCTGAATGTTGCCAAATCTGAAAACTAATTCTGAAGTCATATTTGTTGCAATGAAAAATCCAAAGCCAACATTGCTTGCATTCATTTCTGCCATCGTAGTCGCTATAGTTGCTTCTTTGCTCACATTTATTTTTTCATCCGAAGCAAAAATTTCAATACTCGTATTTCTCACTTCAATTATTTCAGGGTACTTCACATTCCTTTATATTCTTCAGAACTTTATTTACCGGAAAATTAAGCTGGTGTATAAATCCATTCACCAGTTAAAAGCCGGTAGCGATGAAATTTCATTGAAACAAAAGTTAAGTGACGACCCGCTTGAAATGGTAAATAAGGAAGTGCTCGAATGGGAAAATGAAAAACTGGGAGAGATTGAGCAACTAAAAAAATTGGAGATCTATCGCAAAGAGTTTGTAGCGAATGTGACCCATGAACTAAAAACTCCTCTCTTTAGCATTCAGGGATATATACATACGCTGCTTGACGGTGCATTGCATGATGAAGAAGTAAATAAAATGTTTTTAGAAAAGGCAGCACGCAATGTAGACCGCCTCACCAATCTGATTGCTGATCTTGAAGCAATAACGCAACTTGAATCCGGAAGCTACACACTGGAAAAGGAAGTGTTCGATATTCACTCACTGGTGAAGGATGTGATTGAATCTTTGGAAATGAAAGCAGACAAACGAAGAATCAGTCTTGCATTTAAGAAAGGTTGCGATAAACCATTTTATGTTTTTGGCGATAAGGATAAAGTCCGGCAAGTGTTAATCAATCTGATTGATAACAGTATTAAGTATGGAAAAGAAAATGGGAATACAATCATTAGTTTTTATGATATGGATGAAAACATATTGACAGAAATTACCGATGATGGAAATGGAATTGAAGAACATCATTTAAATCGTTTGTTCGAAAGATTTTATCGCGCTGATAAAAGCCGTTCGAGAGAGATCGGAGGAACCGGTCTTGGTCTCTCAATTGTAAAACACATTATTGAAGCACATGACAAAACAATTAATGTGCGCAGCAGAGTAGGAGTGGGTACCACATTCGGGTTTACGCTGGAAAAAAAGTAATTCTCAATTTATTATTAAACCTGAAGGCGGGATTTAAAATTTTTTGCCAACAACAAGCGTTGTTTTTTTTTATTTAATTTTTCAAATGAAAATATTCTTGAACCAAACTGCAGGACCATTTCGGCTTTGCTCTTGTCTTCACATTTCAATTGAAGTCTTCATTTTAGTTTGACCCGCCAGAATTTTATATTTGACCTGCTCATGGAAAATTTCATTGTTTCTGCCAGAAAATATAGACCAGCAAGATTTGAAGATGTAATTGGTCAACCTCAAGTGACACAAACTTTAAAGAATGCCATCCGGAATAATCAGTTAGCGCAGGCATTTTTATTCTGTGGCCCTCGCGGCGTGGGCAAAACCACCTGCGCCAGAATTTTGGCAAAGGTCATTAACTGTGAAAACATAACAGCCGATATAGAAGCGTGCGATGCGTGTGAATCATGCAAATCATTTAATCATAATGCCTCATTTAATGTTCATGAATTAGACGCGGCATCGAATAATAGCGTAGAAGATATACGCTCGCTTATCGATCAGATTAGGTTTGCACCACAAACCGGCCGAAAAAAAATATACATAATAGACGAGGTGCATATGTTGAGTAATGCAGCGTTCAATGCATTTCTTAAAACACTGGAGGAGCCGCCGCCTTATGCAATTTTTATTCTGGCAACCACTGAAAAACATAAAGTAATACCCACTATTCTTTCGCGTTGCCAGATTTTTGATTTCAATAGAATAAAAACTGAAGATACTGCAAATTATCTTTTCAATATTGCCCGTAAAGAAAATATCAAGGCCGAAAAAGATGCACTTCACATTATCGCGCAGAAAGCCGACGGTGCATTGCGCGATGCACTCAGCATATTTGATCGTATCAGTATTTTCACTTCTGGAAATCTTACTTATCAGGCAGCGTTAAGCAATCTTAATATTCTTGATTACGATTATTTCTTCCGGTTCATTGATTATTTTCTTCAGGAAAATATTTCAGACACACTCTTGACTTATGATGAAATTCTGAATAACGGTTTTGAGGGTGAAAATTTTCTGAGTGGCCTCGGCTCACATCTCAGAAGTTTGCTGGTGAGTAAGGATAAAATAACCCTTCAGCTTCTCGAAACTTCTGAAAATTTAAGAAACCGTTATGGAGAGCAAGCATCCTTTACCACTGTATCATTTCTTTTGAATGCTTTGAGCATTGTTAATGAATCGGAAATTCAATATCGCACAAGCAGAAATAAGCGATTATGTGTTGAGCTGGCATTAATGAAATTGTGCTTCCTCAGTAAAAGAATAAAACCCGTTACTGAATCTGCAGCTCAGACCGATTCAAAAAAAAAAGATAATGCATTAAGCAACTCGCCCGTTCCAGTTGTGAACGATAACGCTAAAAAATACGGATCGGAGAAACCTATCTCAAAGCAAAGCCCGGAAAATCTTTCTAAGCAAAATTTGAATATGCCGGTTGGCGCTGCTTCATCATCTTCATTCAAGATGCCATCGCTAAGTGATCTAAAAAATAAGATTGAATCAGAAAGAAAAACTGAAACAGATAATATTCACACAGAAAAAACCGAGGGAGAAGTACTGGATGAAACCAAATTGCAGTTTGCACTGAGTAATTATTTGCAAAAACTTCAGGCAGAAAAAAAATTCCCTGTTCTTGAAATCCTAAAAATGTATCCGCCGGTTCTTCAGAACAACAGGACTGTTATAATCACAGTGGGTACACAAAGCCACTCCCAATTATTGAATGATGAACGAGATAACATGATCGCATTCCTCAAAAATAAATTGGAGAAAAAAAATATTGACCTGACTATAAATGTTGATTCAGAAAAAGCCAAAATTGAAAATAAGAAACGACCATATACGCCAACAGAAAAATTCGAATTCATGGCAAATAAAAATCCTATTCTGCGTGAATTGCGCGATGAATTAAAACTTGAAACTGATTTTTAATATTTTTTATTTATCTGAGTTTTAATTGCAACCAATAAGAATCAATAGCACTCTACATTCATTATTCATAAAACAAATACACAATCAAAAATGAAAAGGAAAATTTTTTCAATCGCTGTTTCTGCTTTCGTGCTTGCTTTAATCATTTCATCATGCACTTCACCTAATAAGGTTTTGGTTAAGAAGGATGGTAACTGGACTGCTATCACTACTACCAAAACAACCGCAGGTGGTGTGTCCGTTACTACAGTTGATACAAGCACAATGAATTTTAAAGACGATGGAACCGGAACGATTGCTTCTGGCGGGCTTACCTTAAATTTCAATTGGACTTGGGATAAGAAGGATAAGAAAATAGAATTCACAATCACAATTGCAGGTGTTCCATACATAAAGGATTACACGGTGACAGAGAAAAAAGCAAAATCAGAAAAATGGTCTTATAGTAAAACCGAAACTACCAGCGGTGTAACTACAGTTACTGACGAGCAGGTTAGTTTAACAAGAATGGACTGATAAGTCTTAGTCTATTTAAAGCCATTCATTAAAAAAAATGAATGGCTTTTTTATTTCCCGTCGATTGCTGGAAGTTCTTGAAGAAAAATATATTCTTCTGTTTCGAAATTGATCTTGCATATCAGTGTCTCGTTTCCATTTGATACAACTATAAATGGCGCTTTTAATTTTAAGTTATATCTCGAAACCTGATCGAGCACAGCTTGTGTAACTTTTATTGCCGGAGCTTTACACTCAATCAGTAAAAATGGTTTTGCGTTTTTATCAAAAACGATCAAATCGGTTCGCTTGTTCAATTCAAAAACTTTTAGACCGGTTTCAATCGAAATCAATCCTTTGGGATAGTGTTTATCAAAAACAAGATGGTGAAGAATATTTTGCCTCACAAATTCTTCCGGTGTAAGGGCAACAAATTTTTTTCGGATAATGTCAAAAATTTTTTCCTCTTCTTTTTCTTTTCTGAACCGGAAATCATAATTCCTGAATTGAATCTGCAAACTTTTCATTGAGATAGATTCTTTTCAATCCACAACTAATCTTTCAAAAGATCAGGGCGCCTTTGTTTAGTTCTTTCCACAGCTTTCTCATGACGCCAATCATTTATTTTTTTTTCATGACCCGAAAGAAGAATGCCGGGCACCTGCCAGCCATTATAAACTTCGGGCCTTGTATAAACCGGAGGAGATAAAAGATTATCCTGAAATGAATCAGTAAGTGCAGATGTTTCATCATTCAATACTCCGGGAACCAAGCGCACAATGGAATCAACTAAAACAGCCGCCGGCAATTCGCCACCACTTAAGACATAATCACCAATAGAAATTTCCCGCGTTATGAAATGTTCGCGCACCCGTTCATCTACGCCCTTGTAGTGTCCACACAGGACAGCAATATTTTTTTTAAGCGAAAGTTGATTGCAATGTTTTTGTTCAAGTTTTTCTCCATCAGGTGTCATGAAAATAATTTCATCCAATTGTCTTTGTTCCTGAATTTTTTGCAGGCAGCGGTGAATTGGTTCGATCATCATTACCATTCCTGCACTTCCTCCATACATGTAGTCATCTGTTTTCTGGTGCTTGTCAGTTGTAAAATCTCTGATGTTGTGGATTTCAATCTTCACTAATTTTTTTTTCTGTGCACGGCTCAGGATTGAATGACTGAACGGACTTTCAAGCAATTCCGGTAAAACGGTTAAAACATCAATGTGAAGCATCGTGCAAAAGAAACTTTTTCCTGAAAATAATTCCGGAGAATCAGTGACTTAATTTGTCAGCTTGTCAAGAACAGAGATTTTAAAAAAACTAATTGAAGAGAATCCATCGGATGAATTCAGCCGATATGCACTGGCCCTGGAAATGACGAAAGAAAAAAATTATGAAGAGGCAGAAAAAAATTTTCGATATCTGACTGAACACTCTCCGGAATATGCGGCAAGCTATTATCAGTTTGGAAAATTGCTGGAAGAATTGAATCGCACCGATGAGGCAATTGATGTGTACAAAGCAGGCATGGAGATTGTCAAATACAAGAATCAAAAAACATTTAGTGAACTTCAAAGCGCTTTAAATAACCTTTCATTTGACTAAAAGAGACACACACATTTTTCTCTAACACATCAACCGATTTGCAATTCACAATACTTTGCTTTCTTTGAAAACAATTAATTCTAATTATGAATAAAAAAATTCTTTCAACTTTTTTCCTCTCATTGATCAGTTCAGTTGTACTTGCGCAGAAACCTTATTTCAGTAATGGCGGTGATTTAATTTTTTCTTATGCTATGGTAACGGATAAAGCAGGTAATGACATCAGCAGCAATCTTCGCTTCTCTGAGTGGTATAATGCTGATCAAACAATGAATATTGATTTCAGTAAATCGCTCGGAATGTCATTGGGAATTTCAGCCCACAATGTTGGAATGATTACCCGGCCGAATGATTCCGTTCGGTTAAAGCAACGGGCTTATGCTCTTGGAATTCCGCTTTCATTCAAACTTGGTGACCTTGAAAACAGAATTTTCTTTTCTGTTGGAGCTGAAACAGAATTAATGTTGGATTACAAGGAAAAAGTTTTTCTTGATGGGAAGAAAACACAAAAACATCATGAATGGCTCTCAGATAATACTGAACTTTTTAATCCGTCAGTTTTTATTCGCTTTCAGCGAAAGAGTATTTATTTTCAGGCGAAGTATTACCTATATGATTTTTTCAAACCGAGCGATGTGATTTGGATAAACCGCACTTCGTATATTCCTCCTTTCCCGCAAACAGCACAAATGTTTTATCTCTCTGTAGGTTATTCTTCAAAAGCAAAATCAAAAGGAAAAAAAATAAGTGAACCGAAAAAAGTAAACCTCACACAATCTGATAAAATCATGATTGTTGAGTAATAAAATTTTCTTTTAATTCAGATTTCTAAATTCCGTTTCATTTGAAGCGGAATTTTTTTTGTATAGACCAATGAACCATTGAACTAATGAACAAATGCTTTCTTTGATTCTCTGCATTCTCTTTACTGCCTCGCTTGGACTTTTTTTTAAATGGTTCGAAAAATTTGGAATTAATAATTTTCAGGCAATCGTATTTAATTATGTATCGTGTGTTCTTACAGGATGCATTGTTCAGCAATCATTTCCGGATTACCTAGCTTATAGTTCTGCTGGCTGGTTCCCATTCGCTATCACATTAGGTTGCAGTTTTCTGTTTTTCTTTAATGTAATGGGAAGAATTGTAATGCAAAGCGGAGTCACAGTTATGAGTGTTGCCAACAAACTTTCTTTGGTGATTCCGGTAGTTGTTGCTTTCATTTTGTATCATGAAAGTGTTACGGCACTAAAACTCGCCGGAATTTTTCTAGCACTCATTTCAGTCATTTTTGTTTCATTGAAAAAGGAAGTAAAACATAATTCATCTCAAAAAAATATTAATGCATCAATGCTTGCCCTTCCTCTCTTGCTTTTTTTCGGAAGCGGCGCCAATGATTCGCTGGTGAAGTATGCACAGATAAATTTTATGAGCGACACAGACAATGCGCCATTCAATATCACAATTTTTTCTGCATCGGCATCAGCCGGCATTGCCATTCTTTTATCGCAGATTATTTTTTTTGGAAAAAAAATCAGCTGGAAAAGTGCAGCGGGCGGTATCATTTTGGGTATACCAAATTATTTCACTATGCATTTTCTTGTAAAAGCACTTGCTAATTCCGGATTGGAAAGCTCGGTAGTTTTTCCCATTAACAATATTGGTATTGTGGCCGCCTCTGCTCTTTTTGCTTATTTACTGTTCAGGGAAAAACTTTCACTCCTCAATCTTATTGGATTGGGGCTTGCGTTTGCTGCTATTGTTTTGATTGCAGTTTAGCATTCATTTCATTTTCAAATCATGTACACGCTCATACATTTGCGCGCCTTCAGATAAAAGAAAACTTTTGCGATTTGAAATCTGAAGTTTGAAATCAAAAATCTAAATTCAAAAATCTTAAATAAAGATAATGGCTGATCAAACAATAATTTTTTCCATGCTTGGTGTCGGGAAAGTTTATCCAGGCGGAAAACAAACTCTCAAAGATATTTATCTCTCATTTTTCTATGGAGCAAAAATCGGAATCATCGGATTAAATGGTTCTGGAAAATCGACACTACTGAAACTGATCGCAGGTTTAGATAAAGAATATCTTGGTAAGATTGAATTCTCGAAAGAATATTCAGTGGGGCATCTTGCACAAGAACCAGAACTGGACAACTCAAAAACAGTAAAAGAAATTGTTCAGGAAGGAGTGAAGCCCGTGATGGATTTGCTTCGTGAGTTTGAAGAAGTGAGCAACAAATTCAGCGAACCCATGAGCGATGCTGAGATGGACAAGTTGCTGACTCGGCAAGGAAATTTACAGGAGAAAATAGAAGCGGTAAATGGCTGGGAAATTGATTCGATGCTGGAACGCGCTATGGATGCGCTGCAGTGCCCCGAAGGCGATACACCGGTGAAAGTTTTGAGCGGTGGTGAAAGAAGAAGAGTTGCTTTGTGCCGGCTGCTTTTACAAGCCCCGGATATTTTGTTGTTGGATGAGCCAACCAATCACCTCGATGCTGAATCAGTGTTGTGGTTAGAAAAGCATTTAAGTGATTACAAGGGCACAGTGATTTGCATTACCCACGATCGGTATTTCTTAGACAATGTAGCAGGATGGATTCTTGAACTCGACAGAGGCGAAGGAATTCCATGGAAAGGAAATTACACTTCATGGCTCGAACAGAAATCTGCACGGCTCGAACAGGAAGAAAAAACAGAAAGCAAGCGCAGAAAAAATCTTGAGCGTGAATTGGAGTGGGTGCGCATGGGAGCGAAGGGACGACAAGCAAAATCAAAAGCGCGACTTCAGAATTACGAGAAGATGGCTGGTGAAGAAGTGCGTGAGAAGGAGGCAAAGCTGGAACTTTTCATTCCACCCGGCCCCCGACTTGGTGCAAATGTGATTGAGTTTGAAAATGTGTCGAAAAGTTTTGGTGATAAATTGTTGTATGAAAATCTTTCGTTCAAACTTCCGCAGAATGGAATTGTTGGAATCATTGGACCAAATGGCGCCGGTAAAACCACTTTGTTCCGAATGATTCTCGGCGAACAAAAACCCGATAGCGGAGCAATTAGAATCGGAGAGACGGTAAAAATTTCTTATGTAGATCAGCAACACGCAGAAATTGATCCTGAGAAAACCGTATATCAGCAAGTAAGCGGTGGGACAGAATATATTGAGTTTGGTAAAATGAAAATTGTGAGTCGCGCATATGTGGGCAAGTTCAACTTTAACGGGCAGGACCAGGAGAAAAAAATAAAAGTACTATCTGGTGGAGAAAGGAATCGTTTGCACCTGGCGCTTACATTAAGACAAGAAGCAAATGTTCTTCTGCTTGATGAGCCAAACAATGATCTGGATGTAAACACGATGCGCGCACTTGAAGAAGCGCTCGAAGATTTTGCAGGTTGTGCAGTCATCATTTCACACGACCGTTGGTTTCTTGACAGAGTTGCAACTCACATTCTCGCATTCGAAGGCGATGCAAATGTTGTATTCTTTGAAGGAGGCTTTTCTGATTATGAAGAAAATCGAAAGAAGAGAATGGGAGAAACCGTGAAGCGATTCAGATACAAGAAACTTGTCGCGAATTAATTCATTAGCGATTCACGAAGAAGAATCATTTCAAACTTTTTTCTGAATAATAATTCGAAGCGCTTTACTGAGAAAACTCATTCCAATAATTGCGAAGAGGAATAAAAAGTTTTTTTCATGCTCTAAAATTGTGTAGCAAATTCCATAACCAGTTCCGATTCCAAATAGCAAAAAGAGAATCGGTGCCCATTGAATTTTTTTTTCAGCCCAAAATGGAAGCATGAAAAATATCCAGGCAATAAACATTGGAATGAAAATCATGTATTCAACTAGCCCTTGTGTCATTTCAGATTAAAAGTTTTGCGGGTTCGTCAATTTCGGTTTTTGATGATTCTGCTTATCATAAATCGTAAATACGCGGGAGAGATTAAACCCGAAACCAAGATTTCCTTTCGACCACTTGCCGGTGGTTTCAGTTATCAGCGCCCGCTCACTCATGGCTGACGCATTAGTAATGTGTAATTGAAAGACATGGCCGCCGGTTTCAATATCAACTCCAAGTGAAAGTGGCATTGTTGCAGTTTCAGGAAGTTGATTTGGAAAAATGTAGAAGTAGTCAGCATTTACTGAAAATCTTTTTGTCAATTTAATTCTCCCCCCGATTTCGCAGGAGTAAATATCATTTGGTTCATCCGCATGCTCCACAAAGTTCCGGTGAACAACCACCGGGCCGCCCTGGATTGATAACCGATCGCTGAATTTTCTGCCAACAATTAGTTGATGATAATAGGCAATGCGAGAGGAGAAGTAATTTTTTCGATCCGGGAATTCCCAGGGAGTTCCGTACACAGTTATGCCTGAAACAAGTTCTATAGTAAATGGCATCCGATACTTCCCCTTCGTCTGCCAGAACAATCTGTATTTTGCGAATGCATCAGCTTCTTCTTTAAAAGTACTGCGGCCAATGCCAATCATAAGCCGCTTACTTATTCCGTAATCTAAACCGATTCTCATGCTTGCTTTATCAAACCCGAAGGCACCAGGTAAACCCATGCTAAACATTCCGAAGCGATGTAAAATTCTGAAATCAAGCGCTCCCGCGCCTACATGCTCAATTGAGTGGCTCATGATTACGCGTGTAGACTTAAATGCATTCGTTACATGCTCGCGTTCGATTGGAATATCTGCATCTAACATATTCAGCAATGAATCCTGTGCCGATGAATAAAATGATATGAAAAATAAAATGAAAGAGAGACAACCGGTTTTCAAATAAGGCAGATTTATTCATCAAATGTAAAATCATTACAATCAATGGAAATAAAAAAAGTGCGAAAGGATATTCCGCACTTTTATTTGTTTATGCTCAGATAGCATTTACTTAAATGGTTTGTAAGTAGCCGCCACTTCAATTTTTACAGAGTTACTGACTTTATCTTTTACTACAGATGGAATAGAAATTCCATAGTCTGAAATCAAAATATTGAATGTGGATGTTGACGAAACTTCTCCCTTGCTAACTAAAATTTTTCCCTTCGCGGTTAAATCTTTTGTTACCCCATGAAGTGTCATTTTACCCGCAATAGTAACCGGATATTCTCCATCGACTGTCCACTTCACCGTTTCTTTGTTTGTAATGGTTCCCTTAAAAATCGCTTTTGGATATTTATCACTCTCCATGTAATTCTCGTTAAAATGTTCCTGCATGAGTGCTTTTTGAAATTCAAAACCTTTAACCAGAACTGTAAATTCAATAGCGCCGGAGCTGTCGTTAATCAAACTATTAACTTGATTATTGACCCCTGAAATTTTTTCGAGTGGCGCATCAGAATAAAAAGTAATCACTCCGTCTCGAGTGAAATACTTGGTTGCAGTTTTTTGAAAAGTAAAGGACATCAGGAGTCCTAATAAAGAGAAAATTGAGATTGATTTTATCATTGGGTTATTCATTTTCATTTTTTTGAGAAACAATTGAGCAGCGGGTTAGCTTTATGTCCATATCCATGCCAACACATATTCCGCGAATGGTTAGGGTGCTGTGTTTTTCAGGAATTACAAAATTTTCTCCTGTTCGCTGCAAGCCACAACTCACTCCAAACATTCCGTTACCACCATCCAATATAATAAGTAAGCTTGAGGTGTCTTTTTTTGAAACATCACTTACAACCCCTGTAACCTCTATAACTTTATTTATATATTTCAAATTAGCTGAATCTTCATTCTCCGAATAATAATTATAAAAATCAACTGCAGAAATGGTGTAGTCGGCTTTCAGGTCGGCAGTTCTTTCGTTCGGCTTGAAATATTCATATAACCCAAAAACAACTGCGCCTGCGACTAATATGATTACAACAAAAAGTATCCGAAACATTTTTTTTCTTCTCACAAAACGCGTTTAGTTATTGAGCACTCCATTCCTCACCCAGGCTTCAACAGATTCTATGCTACATTCATCCAGCATAGGTTGTCCATCGGGCATTGGTCTGAATCCGGCATAATGCCTGATACTTCCTACCAGTAAGCCATTATTCGCATACACTGCAACATTATTATACCCTTCAAGGTTCACGCTACCAAGAAATGAAACATGATTGTGACAAGAAATACAATTATCCTGAATTATGGGAAGTATGTCCGCTGAAAAAGTGATAGATGAAGTATCGCAATCATTTGGACCTTTAGGATAAATAGTATCACCGTTGTCATAATAGCAGGAAGCCAAAGAGAAATAAATTCCTGCTGTTAAAGAGAGAATGAATAATTTAATTATCCGGGGCACCATCTTAAATCCAGATTCTGATTTGTGCAATTTTACAATCAGAAAGTTTAGGAGCCTGATCTGGCATTGGAATCCAGCCTAGCTGATGATTTATTGAACCAAGCAAGCTTCCATTAATTACAGCATTATAAACTTCTGAATAGGTTTCAAGTTTTATGTTTCCGGAGTCGCTGCACATTTGATGACAACCCACACAGTTGTCCTTTAATATTGGCTTGACTACGCCGCTATAGGTCACATTTGAAGTATCGCATAATTCATCGCAGTAAAGATTTTTTGCTCCCTGTAAAATCCATTTTTTTATTAAAGCAATCTGCATGCTATCTAGTGCATTGCATGGAGTTGGGGGCATTCTATCATCAGGGTCGCCATTAAGAATTGAATGAATTATTTTTCCTGAATCAGGAAAGAAAGCAAAAACCTGATTGCTCATCATTATGTTTTGATAAGTATTAAGTATATATCCGTCTTTATGCGATTGAGCATCATGACAATGGCTTGAAGCGCAGGTTGAAACAAAAATCGGAAGTACTTGCTGGCTGAAATAAACAGAGTCAGGAGAACAAGGTGGTTGTGTTGTATGATGGGATGTATCGCCGGGCCCAGTAATAGGGGGTTGAACAGGATGTTTGCATGAAAAACTAAGAATCGATATAAAA
>DMRR01000223.1:14843-20272 GCA_003455275.1 Bacteroidota bacterium
TGCAATTTATACCTTAATTGCAAAAATAGATGAACAGGAAATTTGTTTAACTGATTCGGATTTTTCTTGACTAATATTTTTTTATAAAATCATTTATCCCTTTTATGATCACTTTGACCTCAACTCTTTTCTTTTACTTTTACCGCCCGTCCGAAATGCATCGGAATAAAAGGCAAAACACTAACGAGATAATGAAGTTTTTAGTTTGTATCAGCAAGGCACCCGACACCACCACCAAGATTTCTTTCACTGACAACAGCACAAAGTTTAATAACGATAAGGTGCAGTTCATCATTAATCCATATGATGAGTGGTATGCGCTCGTAAGAGCTATAGAGTTGAAAGAAAAGCTCGGCGGAACGGTAACTGTTCTTAATGTTGGTGCTGCAGATAATGAAGCAATTATTCGTAAAGCCCTCGCAATAGGCGCCGATGATGCGGTTCGCATTGATGCTGAACCAGACGATGCACTTTTTGTTGCCAGTCAAATAGCACAGCATGTTAAATCGGAAACTTATGACATTGTTTTGTGCGGAAAAGAAACCATTGATTATAACGGCAGCGAAGTTGGCGGCATGATTGCCGGATTCCTCGACTGGACTTTTGTGTCACTCGCTACAAGCCTTGAATTAAATGGAAACACAGCAACGCTGAATCGTGAAATTGCCGGTGGTCATGAAGTGATAGAATTAACCACCCCGTTTGTCCTCAGCGCTGCCAAAGGAATGGCAGAAGCTCGGATTCCGAATATGCGCGGCATAATGGCGGCGCGTACTAAACCTATTAAAGTAATAAGTCCTGTTTCGGCTGAAAAATTTTCATCCATTGTTTCATATGAACTCCCGAAAGAAAAATCTGGAGTGAAACTCATCAGCCCTGAACATCCAGATGAGTTAGTGAATTTGTTGCAGAATGAAGCCAAAGTGATTTAATCATTCATTAAAAGTTCTATTTAGAAAAATATATGTCAGTATTAGTTTTTGTTGAGAGTACAAACGGCAGTTTTAAAAAATCAGCATTCGAAGCAGTGAGTTATGGGGCCAGAATAGCAGCTCAAATTGGAACCGAAGCTCATGCCGTTGCGCTTGAAAATATACCGGATGATATGCTGAAATCATTAGGAGAATATGGAGCATCAAAAGTTTGCAGCATAAAAAATGATTCATTAAAAAATTTTGATGCAAATGTTTTTGCTTCTGTGATTAATGATATAGCCGCGAAACTTTCAGCAACAATAGTTATCTTCTCTATGTCTTATTCAGGAAAAGCCATTGCTCCTGTTCTTGCGGCTAAAATGAATGCCGGTATGGTTCCGGGCGCAATTGATTTGCCAAAATGGGAAGGAAGCGAAATGAAGGTAAACAAAAATGTGTTCAGCGGAAAAGCAATTGCGACCTATGCCCTTCACTCTGAGAAAAAAATCATTTGCCTTACTCCAAACACAGTTGCTGCCGAAAAAACAGAAAACAAATCTTCTGTTGAATCTATAGATGTCACAGTACCTGTTTCAAAAATTACTGTGAAAGAGGTGGTGAAAGCAGGAGGCAAAATCAGTTTGACAGACGCTGATATCGTAGTGAGCGCTGGTCGAGGTATGAAAGGGCCGGAAAACTGGGGGATGATTGAAGAGATGGCAAATATTCTAGGCGCTGCAACGGCATGTTCCCGGCCGGTAGCTGATATTCACTGGCGCCCTCATGAAGAGCATGTTGGTCAAACAGGATTAACGGTTCGCCCTAATCTCTATATCGCAATCGGAATCAGTGGTGCAATACAACATCTCGCAGGAGTGAATGGAAGCAAAGTGATTGTAGTGATTAATAAAGATCCTGAAGCACCATTTTTCAAAGCTGCTGATTATGGAATTGTTGGCGATGCATTTGAGGTTGTACCGAAGTTGAATGAAGCATTTAAAAAATTCAAATCAGCTGTTTAATTACATTTACCATCGAACCAGATGAAGAAAATTGAACTCGAAATAGTCGCGCTCTCTCATAGCATCACACAATCACATTCTTATGCTGTGGTGCTTGGCGAAGTTGGCGGCATCAGAAGATTACCTATCGTGATTGGTGGCTTTGAAGCGCAGGCAATAGCTGTTGCGCTTGAGAAGATGAACCCCAGCCGCCCGCTTACACACGATTTAATGAAAACGCTTTGTCAGTCATTTGCTATCAACCTGAAAGAAATTGTAATTAACAACCTGGTAGATGGAATTTTCTTTTCACAACTGGTTTGTCAGCGCGACAATGAAATTATTGAAATTGATTCCCGAACATCTGATGCAATAGCACTCGCTATCCGATTCGATTGTTCCATTTTTACATATGATTTTATTCTGGACTCAGCAGGATTGGTGATTGAAGAACAAGACCAGGACAAACCGGCAGGATCTGCTTCTTCTTCGAAAGAAGAGAAGAAAAAAGCAGAACCAAAATCACCTGCGGTTTCTGCATCGCTCACTAATGCGGATTTATCGAAGCATTCTTTGAAAGAATTAAATGACATGCTTCAGAAGTTTATTGAGAAGGAAGACTACGAACGCGCCATAGCCGTGCGCGATGAAATTGGAAGAAGAAAGAAACAGTCGTAGAAATTCTGATTCAGAATTTTTTTTTTGATGATCTGAACGGCTTATTTCACTTTTATCAAGCTGTTATTTTTGAATTCAAGTATGAAAACATTTTTGTTTTCAAGGAATTCAGTTTCTGAAGTGTTACTGTTCATCGGTTGAATATTAAAATTCACTCCGGCTTCTTCGGTTTCATCATCAATATGTTCAAACCACTTGTTATTGTTTTCTTTCCAAAGGCTTCCTATAAATAAAAAAATCGAATAACCCTGATATGAAAATTCATCGGGACGAGAGTTGAATTTCGATTTGTATAAACTCCGAATCTGTTTGAATGGAGAAATTGTATCTACTGAATAATAAGAGCTGCTTATATGTGTGTGAATAGATTGAAGATAATCCAGTCTTAAAGTTTCCATGTCTTTCCAGGTTGGCATGCCAAATACATAAAATGTATAATCGGTTGACAAGCCATGCAATTGTTTTGTTAAAATACTTACGAACTCTTCATCGAAACTTGGAATGATAATAATGTTTGGATTTATGGCAGAGATGAAATCATCAATATGAAAACAATTGCTGTCGCTCTTCTCGGTTAGTTCTATTGGTTTGGTTTTTAGTTTGTCTTTAAAGTAAGAGGCATATACACTTTCAGTTTCTCTTCGGTAAACCATGATTACCCTTGCAGATGAATATTTTGAATTAATAAATTCTGCAAGCGCCTCGCAGTGTGTTTTCAAACCGGCATTTGCAAGCACAAAGTTTTTATTTTTTCCAGCCAGGTTATATGAAGAAGATAACGGCGATATCAAAACCTGCTTTCGTTCACCACAAATTTTTGAAGCGACGGTTAATTCAATGTTGCTGACAGGACCAATCACTACATCAGCATTTACTACATCGCTCAAGCTTAGAATATTTTTCAACCTGTCAGTATCGCGCCGGGTATCATAAACATTGACTTTCATTTTTATTCCTTCATGGTCAAGTGAATCAAGCGCTAACTGAACACCGCGGAAGTATTGAGTTGCCATTATTGATTTTTCTGAAACAGAAGTAATGCTAATACCGAGCGAATCATATTCAATTTCATTAGTATAAAACGGCAGCAATAGTGCTACTCTCATTTCTTTGCGATCATTCAAAGGAGATTGAATAATATTTTCGACTGGATTGTCATGTTTCACGGAATCAAGAGCCGAAACAGAAACTTCATTCGGAACAGTGTGTGTAGTATTGGATGAAACACTGCATCCGATTATTCCGTTTACCAATAAAAATTTTATGTGCAGTGCCTTCAACATTTTTTATACATCATTATATCAATACAAATTCTACAGTATTCATGATCAATTTTTTATTCCCATTCAATTGTTGCCGGCGGTTTACTCGATACATCATAAACAACGCGATTTATACCTTTAACATTATTGATGATCTCATTGCTCACTTTTGCCAGGAAACTATGAGGCAGGTGGCAGAAATCTGCTGTCATTCCATCAGTAGATTCAACAGCACGGAGGGCTACTACATTTTCATAAGTCCGTTCGTCGCCCATGACGCCAACCGACTGAACCGGAAGCAGCATGACTCCGGCTTGCCAAACCTTATCATATAGATTTTCTTTTTTCAAAGCACTAATAAAAATTTCATCTGCATCCTGCAGAATGCGAACTTTCTCTGCTGTTATATCGCTGATAATTCTAATTGCCAGTCCAGGTCCTGGAAACGGATGACGGCGCAAGATCTCTTCGGGAAGATTTAATTCTTTGCCCACGCGGCGAACTTCGTCTTTAAACAAAAGCCGCAATGGCTCCAGCACTTTCATATTCATTTTTTCGGGCAAGCCACCAACATTATGATGTGACTTTATAGTTACTGAAGGACCATGAACCGAAACTGATTCAATAACATCCGGATAAATTGTTCCCTGTGCAAGCCACTTAATTCCACGGAGAAGATGCGCTTCTTCATCAAACACTTCAATAAATAGCTTACCAATTATTTTTCTTTTCTTCTCAGGGTCTGAAACATTTTTCAGCTCATTCAAAAATCTTTCGCTCGCGTCCACACCTTTTACATTCAATCCCATTCCTTCATATGCTTTCAAAACATTTGCGAATTCGTTTTTGCGCAGCAGTCCATTATTTACAAAAACACAGTGCAGCTTATTTCCAATTGCACGATGAATTAACCCCGCAGCCACCGTGCTGTCCACTCCACCGCTGAGGGCCAAAATCACTTCATCATCACCTGCTTTCTTTTTTATTTCCTCTACAGTTGATTGAACAAAAGAAGCCGGGGTCCATGACTGGTGGCAGCCACAAATGCGAACACAAAAATTATAGAGAATTTTTTTTCCTTCAATTGAATGTGTGACTTCCGGATGAAACTGGATGCCGTAAACCGGAAATGAATAAGCATCATCATTGCTTCTGAAAGCTGCTACAGGAATAGATTCAGTGCGAGCAATCAATTCACTGTGTTCAGGAATTTTTGTAACAGTATCTGCATGGCTCATCCACACCTGGCTATCGTGTTCAACTGCCTGAAGTAAAATATCATCCTCAATTAACTGATGAAGATGAGCTCGTCCATACTCTCGCTTGTTACTTTTTTCTACCTTCCCACCGCTAAGGTGCGAGATCAACTGGGCCCCGTAACAAATGCCAAGTACAGGTTTTTTTCCCAACACTTCCTTAAGATTCAGTGAAGGAAAATTTTTATCGTGTACTGAACTTGGCGATCCGCCGAGAACAACTCCTTTCACACTATCATCGAGCTCAATCTGGTGGTGATACGGGTAGATTTCACAGTATATGTTCAGTTCGCGGATTCTACGAGCAATAAGCTGGGT
>DMRR01000215.1 GCA_003455275.1 Bacteroidota bacterium
TGAACATAAGAATCAGGGTCTTCACCTTCAGGAAGAAGAACAAGCCGAACATTCAAATCTTCATCCAATAAAATATTCATTCCGCGAAGCGCTGCTTTTACTCCTGCAAAATCTCCGTCGTAAAGAATTGTAATGTTTGGTGTGAAGCGCTTCATCAACCTCGCTTGCTCCTGTGTGAGAGAAGTTCCGCTCGATGCAACTACATTTTCTATTCCTGCCTGATGCATCGAAATCACATCGGTGTATCCTTCCACCAAAAAACATTCATCATGATTGCGAATTGCATTCCGCGCCTGAAACAATCCATACAGTGTGCGGCTCTTATCATAAATTGTTGTCTGTGGAGAGTTAATGTACTTCGGAGCGCCTTCCTGTTTCTTCAAATATCTTCCTGCAAAGGCAACCACCTTACCGGAAAGATTATGAATCGTGAAAATCACTCTGCCTCGGAAGAAGTCTACCGTTTTTCCGCGCTGGTCTTTTATCAATCCAACTTCGCGAAGCAAATCTTCATTGTATCCATTCACTTTTGCTTCATTAAAAAAATCATCTGCTCTGTCTTGTGCAAATCCCAACTGAAATTTTTCTATCAGGTTATCGCGATAGCCGCGTTCATGAAAATATTGCAAACCGATGCTTTTGCCCTCATCGGTATCAAATAATTGTTTGGAATAATACTGCTGCGCAAATCCGGTAATCACATACAAACCCTCTTCTGTTTGTTTGCGTTCTCGTTCTTCAGCATTCTCTTCCGTTTCCTCAATCTTAATATTATACCGGTGAGCAAGCCATCTGAGAGCTTCTACATAATTAAAATTTTCGTGCTCGCGCAAAAAGGTTATTGAATCGCCGGCTTTTCCGCAACCAAAGCATTTGAAAAGATTTTTGGAAGGAGTGACATTAAAACTCGGCGTGCGTTCATTATGAAAAGGACATAAGCCAAGGTAACTCTTGCCTCGCTTCTTCAGAGAAACGAAATCACCTATCACTTCTTCAATCCGGGTGACATCATTTATTTCTTGTATTGTGCGCGCACTGATCATTTTTCAAAAGGGACGACAAATTAAAATGAAATTCCCGTGAGTATTTTCCTGCATTAAACTTATATCTCTCGCCAACAATGTTTTCTTTGCGCCGTGTCACTGTTTTCATCTTTTCTCAGAAAAAAAACTGTATTTGAAAATCCTGTATTTGTAGATATTCATTCTCATTTCATTCCCGGAATTGACGATGGAGTGAAAACAGAAGATGAGTCACTTGAATTACTTTCCGGTTTGTTTCACCTCGGTTACAAAAAGGTAGTGACCACTCCACACATTTATCAGGGCGTGTTCAAAAATTCGTATGAAACCATTCTTCCGGGATTAGAAAGAATGCGTGAAGTATTGAAACAAAATTCAATCGGCATTGAACTCGAAGCAGCGGCAGAATATTTTTTTGATGATTATTTTCTTAAATGCATTCAGGAAGAAAACCTATTGACTTTCGGAGATAATTATGTGCTGTTTGAATTGTCGTCAAATGTTCGGCCGAGGCAATTGGAGGATGCTGTTTTCGAACTGAAGTTGAAAGGATATAAACCTGTGCTCGCGCACCCGGAACGATATAACTATTTTCATGAACCAAAACTGGATTCATTGGAAAAGTTAAAAGGAATGGAATTATTATTTCAAATGAATGCACTTGCGCTAAATGGTTTTTATAACAACACCATAATGCGTGTGGCCCGTCAGTTAATTAAAAATGAGTGGATAGATTGGGTTGGCAGCGATATGCACAATATGCGGTATTTAGAAAGTTTCCGTGATGCTTTGGAAGATGAATACTATGAGAAACTTTGCGCAACCGGAAATTTATTGAATAACACTTTAATCGAAAACTGAAATGCCATTTACTGAAACCGGGATTCCGGGTTTGCTTGTTTTTGAACCCAACATTATTCGCGATGCTCGTGGATATTTTTTTGAAAGCTTTAATTCAAAAATTTGGAAAGAAAAAGGAATCACCAGCGAGTTTGTTCAGGACAATCAGGCATACAGCACTCGCGGCATTCTTCGCGGGTTGCATTATCAGTTGAATCCAAATGCACAAGCGAAATTGGTGAGAGTGATTGAAGGCGAAGTGCTCGATGTGGTGGTTGATTTAAGAAAGGGCTCTCCATCATTCGGAAAAACATTCAGCATCATTCTCTCTGCAGAAAATCATAAGCAGATGTATGTGCCGCGTGGTTTCGCTCATGGGTATTGTGTGCTCAGTTCAACAGCCCTCTTCTTTTACAAGTGCGATAATTTTTACAGCAAGGAATCAGAACGGGGAATTGCATTCAATGATTCGGCATTGAATATTGATTGGAAAATTCCAGCGGGTGAAATGTTGCTCTCCGATAAAGACAAGCTGAACAAACCTTTCTCCGAAGCAGAAATGAATTTTGTGTTTGATGAGAAAAATATTTTTAGTTGAAGGAGGCTTTCCGATATAAGATCCGGAATGTTCCATCGACATTCTTCGACAAGCACAGAATGACATTGCGCAGTATGACAGCAACTACCAATAACGAATCAACTAATAACGGATAACCTTAAAGCAATGCTGAAGAAAATTCTCGTCACCGGAGCGAATGGTCAGGTTGGAAAGGAGATTCATTTGCTCTCAAAAAATTTTCCTGCGATTGAATTTCTTTTTGCCGCACACTCGGAATTAGATATCTCTGATAAGAATTCAGTAGAAAAATATTTCATGGAGCACCAGCCGCAATGTGTGATCAACTGCGCGGCTTACACTGCGGTGGACAAAGCAGAATCAGAACCTGATGCGGCATT
>DMRR01000186.1 GCA_003455275.1 Bacteroidota bacterium
GATACTTCAGATTTAACTGTGGCTGACGCAAGCAAACTGCGCCGTCTGTGCTTCAAAAGTGGTGTGAAAATTCGTGTAGCAAAAAATACACTGATCCGCAAGGCGCTCGAAGCAAACAATGTTGTGGATGCTGATTTGATTGCAACACTTCATGGTCCTACTTCAATTTTATTTAGCGAAGTAGCTAATGCACCTGCCAAGGTCATTAAAGAATTCAGAAAGACAAGTGAAAAACCCGTTCTAAAAGCTGCCTATATTGAAACAGCTGTTTTCATAGGCGACAAGCAAGTGGATAATTTAGCTTCCCTCAAGTCAAAGAATGAACTCATTGGTGAGATCATTGGCTTGTTACAATCACCTGCTAAGAATGTGATTTCTGCTCTTCAATCCGGTGGGGGCAAAATCGCGGGAATTCTCAAAACGCTGGAAAACCGTGCTAATTAAATTTTAAACTTAAATCTCAAATCAAAATAAAATGGCTGACATTAAAGCATTTGCAGAACAACTGGTTGGGTTAACTGTAAAAGAAGTTAACGAACTCGCAAAAGTTCTCAAGGAAGAATATGGAATTGAACCCGCTGCTGCTGCACCTGTAATGGTTGCAGGCGGAGGCGGTGCTGCCGGCGGCGCTGCTGCTGAAGAAAAAACATCATTTGATGTTATTCTAAAAAGTGGTGGAGCACAAAAGCTCACTGTTGTTAAGGTGGTAAAAGAATTGACCGGCTTAGGACTTAAAGAAGCAAAAGACCTTGTTGATGGAGCACCAAAGCCCGTTAAAGAAGGTGTTTCTAAGGAAGAAGCTGAAACTCTGAAAGCGAAACTTACAGAGGCAGGAGCTGAGGTTGAAGTTAAATAACTTCTCCCGCTAAAGTCATAGTAGGTGTGGTCTTGTGCCATGCCTACTTTTTCCATTTTTAACAAAGACACTTTTTATTCATGGCATCTACACATTCCGGAACTAAAGAAAGAATTAATTTCAGCAAACTGAATTTCGGGATTGATTATCCTGACTTTCTTGAAATTCAACTCCGATCGTTCATGGAGTTTTTCCAGTTGGAAACCACTCCTGAGAACAGAAAACACGAAGGCCTATTTCGTGTGTTTAACGAGAACTTCCCCATTACCGATGCGCGGAATATTTTCGTTCTTGAATTCCTAGATTACTACATCGATCCACCTCGTTATACTATTGAAGAATGTATTGAACGGGGTTTGACATATGCCCTTCCATTGAAAGCGCGCCTCCGTTTATCATGTAATGATCCGGAGCATATTGACTTCCAAACAATCGTTCAGGATGTATTCCTTGGAAATATTCCATATATGACTCCAAAAGGAACCTTTGTTGTAAATGGTGCTGAGCGTGTGGTAGTAAGTCAGCTTCATCGATCTCCCGGAGTATTTTTCGGCCAGTCGCTGCACCCAAATGGAACAAAGATTTATTCGGCACGCGTTATTCCTTTCAAGGGGGCTTGGATGGAATTTGCAACTGACATCAACAATGTCATGTATGCCTATATTGATCGCAAAAAGAAATTCCCGGTAACTACTCTTCTTCGAGCTATTAACTGGCCTACTGACAGGGAGATACTTGACCTCTTTGAATTAGCCGATGAAACATCTGCTAAAAAAGAAAACCTGAAAAAACATATTGGACGCCGTCTGGCAGCCCGTGTCTTAAAGAGTTGGATGGAAGATTTCGTTGATGAGGATACAGGAGAAGTTGTTACAATCGAAAGAAACGAAGTTATCCTTGAGCGAGATACTCAGTTAACTGAAAAGAATATTGAACAGATTGTAGAAGTAGGAACAGAGAAAGTAATTCTTCAAAAAGAAGTTCCCGGAATCGACTACTCGATCATCTACAACACATTGAACAAGGACACTTCAAACTCGGAATTGGAAGCTTGTCAATATATCTACCGACAACTACGCGGAACCGATGCTCCTGATGATGAAACAGCTCGCGGCATTATTGATAAATTGTTCTTCTCAGATAAGAGATATGACCTCGGTGAAGTAGGCCGTTACAAAATCAACCGAAAACTCGGAAACACATCTGATCTTAATACAAGAATCCTTACTAAGGAAGATATTGTAGGAATTGTTAAATACCTTGTTCAGCTTACAAATGGTAAGGCCGAAATTGATGATATTGATCATTTGAGTAACCGCCGTGTTCGCACGGTAGGCGAGCAGTTGTATGCACAGTTTGGTGTTGGTCTCGCTCGTATGGCTCGAACAATTCGTGAGCGTATGAATGTTCGTGATAATGAAGTATTCACACCAATTGATCTGATTAATGCAAGAACGCTTGCTTCTGTTATCAATTCTTTCTTTGGAACAAGTCAGTTATCACAGTTTCTTGATCAAACAAATCCACTTTCTGAAATCACTCATAAGCGCCGTATCTCAGCACTTGGTCCAGGCGGACTTTCAAGAGAGCGCGCAGGATTCGAAGTGCGTGATGTGCACTATTCTCACTATGGCCGCCTTTGCACAATCGAAACACCTGAAGGCCCAAACATTGGCTTGATTTCAACTC
>DMRR01000266.1:0-4811 GCA_003455275.1 Bacteroidota bacterium
CATGAATTATAAAATGTTCCGCCTGCGCAAATCAGGGTTGCTCCTTTTTTCATTGTCACTTTCGCTCCATTCGGCAGGGATACATCGCAACGAAGAACAAGCACAGCATTTTCACTGATCACAACATCGCCCCACAAATCTTTAAATCCACTCCAGATAACAGTATCATTTGCGGGTATCGTTATTCTCCAGTCCGGGTGATATTCACAATGCTCTGGTTTCAGATAATTGCGAATAGTTGATTTTGGATTTGAAAAGTTGAGATGAATTTTTCCCAGTTGGCAGGGAGTCCATGCCTCCTGATAAGCATTATAGTCCATCACATTATTGCTGCACGATGAACATTCGTTGCTGCACCCCCAGCAATTTGGATTAGTGGGAGTGTCATCACAGCCATCATTAGAATTCCAGGTATGCGAGAGACCGAGGCAATGCCCTAGCTCATGATCAAACAAACCGGCAAACATCCATGGCCCTCTCAGAATAGTGTCGCCATTGATAACCTGCTTCACCATCATTGTTTGATAAACACCCAGCATCTTCATCCAGTTTCCAGCTCCGATTCCATCGCCTGACAAATGAAATGTTTTTGAATTCAAACTGTCCGGATTGTTCTCATAAAAAAAAACATTGATCACACTGCCCTTCATTACACCGAAACGATTGTACGCATAAGACGATTCTACATTTCTATATTTTCCTCCGGTGATAAGAACGGCGCTGCTGTCATGATCATGAAAATAAATTCCGATGTCATCTCGCACTGATGTATCAGGAGCAATCACCGCTTCGAATCCTGTATGCAATGCAGGAGTATTATTTCCGGCGGGCAAAAACATTTGCTTATTGTTGGCTAGTTTTCCGTAAACAGACCACATAAGATTCTGACTGAAATCGATTGCTTCTTTTTCTGAAGGAAAAGTTCCGCTGCCATCGCTGTTGCGCATGAAGTGCATGTTCATCCGCACATAGCGTGGCGGCTGCCACTTCGGATGGAGTGTATCCGGAATGTAATTGTGAAAATCAAGACATGGACTTGCTCCATATTTTTTTGTAAGCGATGAATCAAAAATTATTTGCTGCGGAGTCACCCACGCGTAATGAAACTGACGATAACATGAAGAAAATAAAATGCAGGTGTTAAGAAAGCACAGGAAATATTTTAACCGCACAATTACATTTGAACGCATCACCAAAACTGAATTCAATTTATTTCAAGAATGAAAAAACTATTCATAATTCTCTTTGCTCTAATTGCTTTCACTGCAAGTTCGTGCAGTAAAAAAGAAAAACTTTCTTCACAAATCAATAAACAAATTGACAGTATCACACATGCGCTTTCATCCGGCGTGAATCCGGATCAATTGAAACGGCTCACTGAAAATGTAAATGCCTTTGCGAAAAGCTATTCGAAGGATTCGCTCTCCGCCCGGTTTCTGTTTGAGCTGGCGCGAATCGAGCAGAGCACTGATAAATATTCTGAAGCGATAACTGACTTCAGCAGAATTGAAAAAGAATTTCCGCAATCTTCATTGGTGGGTCAAAGTATTTTCTCAGAGGGTTTCATTTATGCAAACAATCTGCATGACTATGACAAAGCGCGTGAAAAATTTCAACTCTACATTTCAAAGTATGGAAAGGAAGGAGAGAAAATGACAAATGATGCTAAAATCGGAATTGAAAATCTGGGGCTGAGCGTGGAGGAAGAATTTGATAAGATTATGGCTCACCGCGATTCATTAGACAAAAAATAATTTATGACAAAGAGAATTTTAGCCGTCGCATTTCTTCTTCTCACCTTTCAGTTTTTGATTCTCACACTGAGCTTGTCAAGGTGCAGTGCTCAAAGCTTTATTCCCAATTCAGGTGCACGCTCGGTTGCGCTTGGATTCAGTGAGCATTTGTTCGGCGATGCATATTCTGTTTTTGCAAATCCTGCTTCACTTGCATGGCTGGAAAAACCAACTGTGGTGATTGGTTCATCACAAAGATTTTTCATGAAGGAACTTTCAAGTGCAGGTGCAGGATTCGCTTACCCAATGAAGAACAGTGCGCTTGGTTTGAACTTGAATTACTATGGCTTCAGTTCATTTAGCAGGAAGTGCGGAGCAATTTCATACACGCAAAAAATTACTGAGAACATTGCATTTGCTGCGAAGCTTGATTACCTGCAAACTTCAATTAATGAGTACGGAATCAACAATGCGGTAACCGGCGAGCTTGGTGTGGCTGTGAAAGTGACAAAGGATTTGAATTTCGGAATGCATGCATTCAATCCTTTTCTGGTTTCAGGAGGATACTTTACTGATGAAAGAATTCCAACAGGTTTTTCTCTCGGACTGAATTACAAACTTGCCGATCAGCTTTTGCTTATTGCTGAATCCAGTAAGGAGTTAAATTCTCCCGGTCGCCTGCATACCGGCTTAGAATACAAACCGGCCGAAAAAATTTTTCTGCGCGGAGGGTTCTCCACTCATCCTTTTGAATATGGTTTCGGTCTCGGTTTTCAATTTAAAAACTGGATGGTAGATGCAGCTTCAGCCTATCATGTACAGCTTGGATACTCACCCTGTGTTACATTAAAATATTCTTTCAGTAAGAAATGAATACAAGACGGAAGACCGAAGACCGAAGACTGAAGTTGATTGCGCATTATCAATTACTGACTTTTCTTTTTCTTGTTCTCCCTCTGTTATCTCTTGCTCAAACTCCCGACAGCACTTCTGATGATGAAAAAAATAATTTGCTTGAACAACAGGCGAGCAATACAGATGCTCAAGGTGAGAGTTATGAATATGTAGAAGAACTTGCTTCAACTCTCCGCTCTCATCCAATAAATCTTGATAATGCGACCGAAGACGACCTTCAGCAATTAATTGATCTCGGTCTGCTCAGCGATTTACAAATTGAATCACTTCTTGCTTACAGAAAACATTTCGGAAAATTTCTCAGTATCTATGAACTGCAGGCAATTCCATACTGGGATATCAATACAATTAACCAGGTACTTCCTTATGTAAGAGTAACTAATGATTTAAGCAAACTGAATATCCGAACCAGGGAGCTCGCATTCGGAGGCGACTACATGCTGCTGTTACGCGCACAACAATACCTGGAAACCGCAAGAGGGTTTTCTCCAATTGATACAGCTGCAAACGATACTAACCGGTATCTCGGAAGTCCGCAAAAAATTTATCTCAGGTTCCGGTACAGTTACGGTACGAAAATCAGTTATGGTTTCACTGCCAAAAAAGATGCAGGCGAAGAATTCTTTCAAGGTACACAGCCGAAGGGTTTTGATTTTTATTCATATCATTTTTTTGTTCGTGGAAATAAGTTCCTGAAAACGCTTGCTCTTGGCGATTACACATTAAACTTCGGACAAGGGTTAGTAATGTGGGGCGGTTTCGGTATTGGAAAAAGCGCTGAAGTGCTGGCCGTGAAAAAAGGTGGCAGAATTATTAAGCCATACACATCTTCCACTGAGTTTAATTTTTTCAGAGGCGCGGCACTTTCTTTCGGAACAAAACATTTAACTGTTTCACCTTTTTTCAGTTATCAAAAATTAGATGCGAATGTTTCGTTCATTGATTCTGTTTCAGATGAAATAATCATTACCTCATTCGGAGGCGACGGTTATCACCGCACTTATTCTGAACTTGGAAATAAAGATGTAACCGCACAAACTACCTATGGCGGAAACATCCGGTATTTGACAAGAAATTTTTCGGTTGGTGCAACTTCAATCAGAAACTCATTAAATGTCGCCGAGGTTATGCAACGCGTTTATCCATACAATCAGTTTGCATTGAATAGTGCTGTGATGACAAATCAATCTATTGATTACAGTTGGCGTATCAGTAATTTGCAACTATTTGGCGAAGCAGCCATCAGTGGAAACGGAGGCAGAGCAGTTGTGCAAGGAGTTCAAATGAGTTTGAATCCGAAATCTGATCTTAGCATGGTGTATCGCAATTACTCGAAAGAATATCTTGCTCCATTCTCACAGGCATTTGCTGAAAGCAATACACCTAATAATGAGCGCGGAGTATATGCAGGATTACAGGTCAGGCCTTCGAGGTTTTTTGTTGTTGATGGCTATGCCGATTTGTTTACCCACAACTGGCTCGATTACCAGGTGAGTGCGCCCTCATTCGGTACAGATTTTTTTATGCAGATAACTTACAAACCTTCCAAAACAGTGGAGCTTTATGTAAGATTCCGCGATAAGGAAAAGGAAGTAAACACATCAGATGCATCTGCGGTTATTGATTACATTATTCCACAGCATAAACAAAACCTGCGTTTTAATATTTCATACAAAGTGAATCAACTGATTTCGGTTGACAGCCGCGTGGAAGGTGTTCGCTTCAATGAAAACAATGCTGCTTACAATCATGGAATTTTATTTCTGCAGGATGTGAATTTTAAAAAGTCCGGCGTACCGGTGAGCATCACAGCCCGCTATTCCATATTCGATACTGATAGTTACGACACACGGATTTATGCTTTCGAAAATGATGTCCTTTATAGCTATAGTATTCCTGCTTTTCAGGGAAAAGGAATCCGGTATTATATATTAATAAGATATACAGCCAACAAGCATCTGGATTTCTGGCTGCGCTTTGCACAAACTGCATATCTCAATCAATCTGATATTGGAAGCGGATTAGATTTAATCAACAGCAATCACAAATCAGAAGTGAAGGCAGAAATGAGATTCAGGTTTTGAATAAACCGAATACAATACTGTGTTTCTCAAACCTCCGTCGCCACTAAGTCTCCTCCATGTGTAATTTGGGGACTTTGCG
>DMRR01000266.1:5122-5279 GCA_003455275.1 Bacteroidota bacterium
TATCAAACTCATTACTCTCATTCGGTAATCAAAGAAAAGAAAAATGTTCCCGTCCCCGAAAAGTCTCCCCCGTGTGTAATTTGGGGACTTTGCGGTAATTGTGGTTATCAAACTCATTACTCTCATTTGCTCATCAAAGAAAAATGTTCGAGCTCTA
>DMRR01000259.1:0-722 GCA_003455275.1 Bacteroidota bacterium
ATTCCCTTGATATCTCAATATGTTTTTGGATTTGATGATGAACCAATGGAAAGTGTCATTGGGAAATTGCTGAAAGAAAAAAATGCATTTGTTTCCCTTGCCGAAAGTTGTACCGGCGGATATATCGCACATAAACTAACATCAATACCAGGCAGCTCGCAATACTTTGATGGGTCACTCATTACATATAGCTATGATTCAAAAGAAAATTTTTTAGGCGTGAAAAAAGAAACACTTGAGAAATATGGTGCAGTGAGTGAAGAATGTGTCTTGGAAATGGTGAAAGGTGTGAAGCAAAAATTCAAAACCGAGTACGCCATTGCCGTAAGCGGAATAGCCGGACCAGGCGGAGGAACCCCGGACAAGCCGGTAGGCACAGTTTGGATTTCGGTTTCAACACCCACCGAAACAAAAGCAAAAAAGTTTTTCTTTCACAGAAGCCGAATACAGAATATAGAAATGAGTGCAACAGCCGCTCTGAATATGCTAAGAATGGAATTGATTCGTTAAGCACTAATCATTTACTTTTATCACATGGCAATTGAAAATTTAATTGATTCCTCTGAGCTTGTATTGTCCGGCAATCTCGAGCTTCTGGCAAAGCAAGTAGTTGAAGGATTCATAATTGGGTTACATAAAAGTCCGTTTCACGGATTCTCAGTTGAGTTTGCTGAGCATCGGCTTTATAACAGTGGCGAAAGCACAAAAAATTTGGATTGGAA
>DMRR01000259.1:1096-2540 GCA_003455275.1 Bacteroidota bacterium
TTGATATTTCTTCAAGCATGTATTATCCGGCTCTTGAAGAGAGGAAAAACAAAAAGCTTCTTTCAAAAATTCAGTTCAGTGTTGTAGCTGCAACTGCATTAATGGAATTACTGAAAAGGCAACGCGATGCTTTCGCTCTTCATTTATTTTCTGACAAATTAGAATTGACTACTCAGGTGCGCAGTACAACACAGCATTATCATTTACTTCTTTCGCATCTTGAAAAACTTTTGGCAGAAGATGTAAAGAATAAAAAAACATCTGCTGCTGATGCGCTGCATCATATTGCTGAAAGTATTCACCGCCGGTCACTGGTAATCCTGTTTTCTGATATGCTGGATGATGCCATTGGTGACGAGGAAAGAATGGATAATTTATTTTCTGCTATTCAGCATTTGCGATATAATAAACATGAAGTAATTCTGTTTCATGTTGTTGATCATAAAAAAGAATTGGAATTTGAATTTGAGAATCGCCCATATCGTTTTGTAGATTTAGAAACCGGTGAAACAGTGAAACTGCAACCTCATGAGATAAAAAAAAGTTATGCAGAAAAAATGCTGAAGCTGAAAAGAGAAATAAAAATTCGCTCCGGACAGAATAAGATTGATTTGATAGAGGCAGATATCATTCATGGCTTTCGGCAAATACTGATGCCTTATTTATTAAAGCGAACACGAATGATGTAGCATGGTTTCTTTTCCTCATTGCAAAATCAATTTAGGATTATCAATTCTCGATCGCCGCGGTGACGGGTATCATAACCTGCAAAGTATTTTTATTCCTGTTAATTGGTGTGACGCATTAGAAATTATTCCCGCCGAAAAAGATGAACTGTTTTTGTATAACACAACATTAGATGTTCCTCCGGAAAAAAATATTTGTCTTAAAGCTGTTCAGTTATTAAGGAGAAAAAAAGATTTTCCATTTGTACATATTCATTTAATAAAAATAATTCCTGTAGGCGCTGGTTTGGGCGGAGGTTCTTCGAATGGGGCGCACACTTTATTGATGCTGAATGAAATGTTTCACCTCGGCTTTTCGATGGAACAACTTTCCGAATTTGCTTTGGAATTAGGAAGTGATTGTCCTTTCTTTTTGCAAAAAATTCCAATGTGGGTGGAAGGAAGAGGAGAGAAATTGGAAAAAGTATTTTTTGAGTTTAAGAATTGTTCCATTGCAGTTGTATTTCCGCAAATTCACATTGAAACAAAATTTGCCTTCAGACTTTTAGAAGAGAACAGAATAGGAAAAACCGGGAATGTTTTTTTTAATAAAGAAAAGGTTTTAAAAAATCAGATAGAAGACTGGAAAAATGTTCTGCATAATGATTTTGAAGATGTGATTTTTCCACTTTACCCTGAAATTGAAAGCTTGAAAAAATATTTTTTTGATCAGGGTGCGACCTTTGCCTCTATGAGCGGAAGCGGTTCGTCTGTCTATG
>DMRR01000018.1 GCA_003455275.1 Bacteroidota bacterium
TGAGTGGTGACATTACATTGCTACGATAAGAAATATCTTTTGGCTATTAGCCAATGAAAATTGAGCCGCCGATTATTCTTATTAATCGGCGGTTTTTATTTTGGAAGAATTTTTTTTCTTAAAACAATTCAATTGCAAAAGAAATTCGGATTTCTTCTTTTGTTGAAATAGAATTTGTCAGTAAAAAAAATTGATAACAGTAAATCATTTTGAAAAAAAGAAGAAGCGGTAGTTTGACCCACCGCTTCATTCCCAAACAAACGACCACTTGATTTAACTGACGAAACAATCATCAGCCCATGACCATTATTTTTTTTCTGCTGTTACAGGGTGCAGTTGTTCATAAATTTTAGCGGCGCTCTTTGCAAGGTCAATAAATTCTGAGCGCGAGCCATCTGCATCAGTTCCTTTATTCAATGCGGCAATATCAATTGACTGCTGAAAGCTTGATGCACTAATGAATTTTGATTCCCGAATTAACATGGCGAACTCTGCCACTGCAGCGGCAAACTGAAATTCAGAGCTGCAATTCTCAAATGAATTGGAAGAATATTTAAGAGGTACAACTATCAGTTGACTCTGATCTTCGTTCGGAAGTTTGTATCGCATTTTCAAATTCAGGATTTCATCTTCACTATTCGAATTTGGCCGCAAACTCACATACTGATATTTCAATGTATCAACCGAAGAAATAAGCTCACCACTTCCTGCAGGTATTAATTCATAAAGTGCAGTGGCTGCAGTACCTGCACCTATTTCTCCCGCATCTTTCAGATCATTATTGAAATCTGGATTCGGCATCAATCGATTTTCATAACCAATCAAACGATAGGACTGAACATATTTCGGATTGAATTCAATCTGGAATTTCACATCCTTGGCAATTGTGTAAAGTGTTGATGTAAGCTGCTCAACAAAAATTTTCATTCCTTGCTGATACGAATCCACATAAGAATAATTTCCGTTTCCTTTATCAGCCAGCAATTCCATTTTGGCATCCTTGTAATTTCCTGTTCCGAATCCTAGTGTGGTCAGAAAAATGCCATCGCCTCTTTTTGATTCGATAAGCGTAAGCAAATCAGCTTCACTTGAAACTCCCACATTAAAATCTCCGTCTGTCGCCAGTATGACCCGGTTATTTCCATTTGTTATAAAATTTTCCTTTGCAATCTTGTAGGCAAGTTCAATACCAGCACCGCCGGCAGTAGAACCACCCGCCTGCAGGTTTTCAATTGCATGAATGATCTTATCCTGCTTATCTCCCGGTGTGGAAGGAAGAACGACTCCAGAATTTCCGGCATAAACTACAATTGCAACTTTATCAATTGGGCGCAGTTCTTTTACGAGCAAGTAAAAACATTTTTTCACCAGCTCTAATTTGTCTTCTGATTCCATGGAACCGGAAACATCAATAAGAAAAACAAGATTGCTCGGTGGAAGTGTATCAAGATTCATTTCTCTTCCCTTTATGCCAATGCGCACCAACTGATGCGCAGTATTCCACGGACATACACTCTGCTCCATATTAATTGAAAAGGGATGCCCATCAGTTGGCTGCGGATAGTGATAAGAAAAATTATTGATGAACTCTTCAATACGGATGGCATCTTTCGGTGGCAAGCTTCCGCTTTGAACAAAGCGTCGGAAATTGCAATAAGATGCGTCATCAGCATCAATTGAAAAAGTGGAAAGTGGTTCATCGCTCACATTCAAATATTCATTCTCGATGAGCGGAGCATATTCTTCATTCGAATAAATCACCGGCGGAGGATTATAGACAGCAACTGGCGCAGGAATGGAAACAATGCCGTCATCAACCGGCGGCGCCTGAAGAGGAATTTGTTTTTTGCTTCCAAAAAGTTTTAAAGGATCTGAAACAATATTCCCACTTGCATCACCATACTTTGCTGGAAGCCCACCAGTAATAACAGTTATTTGTTCAATCGAAGATGATGGAAGAGAAATACTTCCTCTCATAGGAACACCATCCACATAATATTGCTGAGAATAAATTCTGCCTCCATTCAGATAAGGCGCATTATTATCAGTTTGAAATACACCGGCAGTTTTCGCCGAAATGTTATTGATATTTGATCGGTTAATTGCGTACTGAGTTATTTTTTCTTTAGAAATTGTTGTACAGCTAGAAACATTTCCGGGATTGAGAATAGGTTCTGTTACAATCATTACCTCCTTCAAAACTTTTGAACTCTGAGTCATTGAAATATTTTTCAAGGTGATAGAGTCGATTCCAATTTTCAATTCCTTGATCCAAACAGTATCATATCCAAGAGATGTAACCATTAAATCATAGCTGCCCGGTGCGATAGGCTTGATGATGTAGTTTCCATCAAAGTCACCGATAGTTCCGGTGATCAGAACAGAGTTTTCATAAACTTTAATCGTCGGAGCAATGATTCCTTCGCCTGTAGTAGCTTCGGTGATTTGTCCGCGCAATTCCCCGAACATGCCATTTGAACTGTGCGAAGCATTTTGGGCAAAAAGGATTGTGAACGCAAGAGAAAATAAAACCTGAGTAAGGAGAAATATTTTCTTTCTGCTAAAACTTATTCCTGAACTGAAATTTTTGTTTTCATCATGAACACTTCCATTCCGAAAACCTGAGGGGTGAAATTTTGTTCTCATAGGTAAATTGGTTTTGTGATGGCAAGTTCATTCAACACACTACCGGTATGCAAGTGCATTTTTCATTCCTGACAATCCGGTGACCTTCGTTTTACAAATGCATGACATAGCTTGGATATTCAACATGCACTTTTAATATTTGATTAAACAAAATCAAACAAACGACCCATGAAAAAAACCCTGATTTTATTTTCCACTGCATTTCTCTTTGCAATTTGCCTAAGCAGTTGCGGTAAAAAAGATTATGTCTGCAACTGCACTATGAGCGGAACAACACTTCCTTATAGTTATGATAACTCAACTCACAAAGAAGCGGAGAATGGTTGCGCTCAAAAAGAAACTGAATTTATCAATGGAGGGCATACTGATGCGCAGTGTGAACTCGCGAAATAATGTCTTCAAAAAAATTTTTTTTGAAAGCCGCTTCTACATTTGAGCGGCTTTTTTTATGAAGATTCTAAAAGAATTTTTTGCTCATTCACTCCGCATTTTACTCGGAGCGTTATTCATTTTTTCAGGCTACATTAAGTTATATCCTATTGAGCCATTTGAATTGAACTTTATTGACCTGGGAGTTGCAAATTGGTGGACAGCTCCTGTAATTGCCAGGGCAATAATCGGGTTCGAGATGTTTTTAGGAGTGATGCTCATCTTTGATTTAAAAACAAAACGATTCACCATTCCTGCAACATTTGGTGTCCTGATTTTTTTTACACTATACCTGGTTTATCAAATCATCACAACCGGAAATCAAGGTAACTGCGGATGCTTTGGTACTTATTTAGAGATGACTCCGCTTGAATCCATTTTCAAAAACATTGGATTGCTTTCTATCTTGATTGTTATACAGTTTATTCCGGCTACTTATGATTATGATTTTCTTAAGAAAAAAATTCTCTCAATTGAATCTGACCAAGCTTTTATCACAACTGATTCTAAATGGAATTTTCTCAGAAAAAAATTAGCAAGTTTGATTTTAGTTTTATCCATAATCGGAGGAATTTCTGTTCCATATATCTTAAATCCCCCGGATGCACTTTTCTATAATCATCGTGCAGGCGCTGTAAATTTTCCGCTTAGGATAAATGACATTTTCAAAGACACTTCAGTTACTAAACCTCCGGTTGATTTGGAAAAAGGAAGACACATTGTTGCCTTTATGTCACTTAGTTGTTTTCACTGTCAAATGACAGCCCTGAAAATACACACTATTCAAAAGCGGAATCCAGATTTTCCATTCTTCCTAATTCTTAATGGTGACACTGCAAGATATAAAAAAAAGTTTTTTGAATTTTCGAAAGCACAAAACATTCCGCATCTCTATTATAACAGCGGTGATTTCTTTTCATATGTGGGAGGGAGCGTTCCGAAAGTTTATTGGTTACAGAATGACACGGTAAAATACCATTCACTTTATTCAGACCTTAATGAAAACGAAATAAGATTATGGCTGGAGAAGGGAATAGTTCCATCACAAGGAGATACGCTGATGGTTGGAAATGACTCTAATTAGAAATAATCAAACTCCGTTTACCGCTTTTGGTGATGGCTATAGCTTTAAGTTTCTTGCATTCTTCTGCAGTAAGTGTCAGCGGTTCTAAATAACTAAGTGAAGTTTCTGTAGGATTACTTCCATCAAGCGTGTAATGAATCATAGCATCTGTTTCAATGCAACTCATGCCAATCATAAACTTATTTCCATCCATAGTTCTAACTTCAATTTTAACATCAGGAACACGATAGTTAATACCGCGCATATTTAATAACTCAAAATGTTTTTCAAGCCTTCCAATAAAATTCCAATAATCCATATTTTTTTTCTGTGTCCAAAGCACTTCGCTTAATGCAAGCATTCTTGGGAAAATCATGTACTCAATCTTATCGCCTGTAGAAATGTATTCGGTCCAGACATTAGCCTGCGCCCCAAGGATGTGCATAGACTCATCCGCTGAAAGTTGAGACGGCATTGGGTCGTAAGAGTAAACTGTATCAAGCGGTAAGTAACCTCCAATGCAAATGGGCTCAAGAGGATTTTGACTTTGACAATGATCGAAGTAACAATATTTACCTGGAGTCATAACTGCGTCATTTCCTTTTTTTGCGGCTGCGACTCCACCCTCAGTTCCGCGCCAACTCATAATAGTTGCAGATTGTGAAACACCACCTTCTAGTATTTCATCCCAGCCAATAATTTTTTTTCCTTTTGAAATAACATACTGTTCAATCTGATTTATAAAGTAGGCTTCAACCTGAGCATAGGTCTGAAGGTTTTTTTCGTGCATCAACTCGGCAACCTGTTTACTGTTTTTCCAATGATCATCCGGAACTTCATCACCACCAATATGAATATACTTACCAGGAAAAAGCGAAATGATTTCGCTAAGAATATTTTCATAAAACTGAATCACATCACTTGTGGGGCAAAGTGTAACATTTGTGACACCCCACTTAGTCCATACCTCATAATTATTTCCGTAACAGGCCAGCTCCGGGTAAGCAGCAATAGCAGCCTGTGAGTGACCTGGCATCTCAATTTCAGGAACAATGGTTATATGTCGTTTCGCTGCATACTGAACTATTTCTTTAACTTGTTCCTGAGTATAAAATCCATCGACAGGTGTTTTGTCCCCTATATAAGGATCAAAATTTTTTTCAACCATAGTTTCTTTCCGATAGCTTCCTATTTGAGTGAGCAATGGATATTGCTTTATTTCAATACGCCATCCCTGATCATCTGTAAGGTGCCAATGAAACATATTTAACTTGTAGTACGCCATCATATCAATATACTTTTTTACAAATTCAACTGAAAAAAAATGCCGGGCGCAGTCAAGGTGCATACCTCTCCAACTAAATCTTGGGTAATCATGTATGTCGCAACATGGAATTTGAAAAGAAGAAATTTTTTCAGCTGGCATCAATTGAAGCAAGGTTTGAATTCCATAGAATACACCCGCCGAACTTCCTTTAATAATAATGCTATCACCTGTAATACTTAATGTGTATTCATCATCGTGCTGAATTAAATTATCGGTTTGAATTCCGGGATTTCGAAGCGCAATTTTTTTCTTCATACCTCCTCCTAAGATTGGCCGAACTGAATAATATTTCGCGAGATACTGATTCAAATAGTCTGCATTTTCATTTTGTTCTTTGTCAAAAACAATATTTACGGAATAGGAAAAATCAAATGTTCCGGTTCCCGGAATTACCATTACAGGTTGAGGTATTATAGAGTATTGCTGAGCTTTTATCTGAAAGAAAATTCCAGATAATAGCAGGCATAAAATGAATTTTAATTTCATAGAGGAACCGTTTTGACAAATAAAAGAAAATATTTTAAGTGGGTGAACCGGTTCAGATAAAACTAAATGATGTAAACCTACATTTGCCGAATACCGGGGCTGACCGGCATTGACAGCATCGTTCTTTGTATGTAAGCATGTAGAGCATTGTGAGGCAAGCTCTTTAATATCTATCTCACGACGCCATAATTGGCAACACTTCTTACAGAATGGCTGCCTAATCGCAGAGCGTTTACGCGCCTTCAGTTCCTTGCAGATTTTATCCCGTAAGCTGCAATCGAACTTCGAAAACGGGATTGGCTTAACTTTTATCTTTTTAGGTTAAGCGAGATTCAATGAAAGATAAGTTGATAGTTCGGTTGCACTGCACCAGCTTTCAATCGAAAATAAAGCAGCGATAAACATGTAGAAAGCTTACGAAAGCTTTGTCTGGACCAGGGTTCAACTCCCTGCAGCTCCACTATTTTGTAATCCTTAATAAATTTTATTTACCTGTTGGGATTAACAAGTATACAGTCGGTTGTATCTGATTCCTGAATTATACAAGCGCTTGCTGCATCATTGGCGTTCTTACCGGAAACAACAGAGTTGGATACCGCATCTTTCGTTCTGTTATCTACACAGGTACAGTTATAACTTTTTGTGCAAGAAGCAACAATTATGACAACTAGGAAAAAAAAGGATGAAATCATTTTTTTCATGATCTCTAAATACGAATTAAATCAAGAGAAGATGTTACAATTTTTAATAAAAGTTTTTTAAGGCTTTTTCCCTTCATAACTCACAACAGCCAGCATATTCAGATCAGGAGAAAAAACGATTCTATAAAAATCCTTAAAAGGCTGTTTCGAAAAATCAAAAACTATTTTCCAGGTTTTATTTTCAAGACTGGCTGACCAAACTTTTCCTTTATTGCTAAGCCACACTTCATCATTAGGTCCAAGTGTAAAATCTTCCGCACCTTCAGGAAGAGGAATTTCGCCAACCACAGTTTTCTTTTCCAGATCATAAATCCTGATCTTCCAATCAAGAGAGTCATATTTCTTTACATAAAAAAGTTTATTGCTGTTTCGCGACTTAACCATACATCTGCCTATGTTATTATCAACTTCTGTCATGGATTGAGTAACTGTATTTGCAATATGAAGCGTGTTTTCTTTCCCGAGCCGAAAGAAGGCAACTTGATCTCCACCCAGCCAGCAGTAGTAACCTAAATCAGTTATATCAGAAAATAAAACTTTTCCTATCCCTCCACTGGAAGGGAAAGTCCAGAATCTTTGAGAAGAATCATCAGGCTCAACACGAATACATCCAATTTGAGATTTATCCGGACTCATCATTGGTGAATATTCTTTATAATAATCGGTACTGAGAATTTTTTTTGAACTTCCATCAAGCAGGTTGAATTGATAAATATCTGTTTGATCCGAATTCAGTTCGCTCACATAAAATAGGCTATTAAGGGTTGGTGCAAACGAAGGTTGGTTATCGTATCCAGGATTATCAGTAATTTTTTTTGACGATACATATTCGTAACTTCCGTTAGTCACATGTTTTAATTGAATCAACCAAACATCAGTTGATGGAAGTTGACTTTGTGCCATTAAACAATTGCAGTTTAATAACAAGATGAATAATGTTAGAAATTTAAGAAGCAAATTTTTCATGCAACATAGTTAAACAAAAAACATACTAATTTCAAAAATGGAAATTGGTTTTATATTAAAATCGGTTTTGGAAAATAATTTTCGCAATATCTTAAGTTTCTTAGGTCGATATAATTATTCATTCTGTTATAAGTTATTACTATAATCTTTCACTTTAAAAAGAACATCTTTGAGTAATTGATTCATACAAAAAAAAATGGCTGCCTTTTGGGCAGCCATTTTATAATCAATAAAATCCAATTATTTAATTTCAACATCAACTCTGCGGTTAACGCTGTAAGCTGTTTTTTGAAGCGGATTTTTCTCGCCATTAGTTGCAGTTTCAATTCTTCCTCCATCAATTCCGTAATACTTTACTAAGTAATCTTTTACTGCATTTGCGCGCTTCATTCCTAGGTCATTGTTGTAACCATCTGCGCCTCTTTCATCAGCGTTTCCGGTTAGTTTTATCTTAACTGAAGAGTTAGCTTTCATGTATTTTGCCAATTCACTCAACTCAGGATAGTACATAACTTTTACTTCGCTCTTATTTAAATCAAAGAAAATAGAAGTAGGAGTGTAGCCAGTGCTAACCTGAGTAGGGAAATCTTGCTTAATTGTTTTACCCTGGTAGTTAACTAAGGCTCCTGGTTTAGTGTTTGGCTCTTTATCGTTTACATCAGGAACACCATCGCCATCAGCATCATTTGGTTTTCCGTCAGCATCAACAGTTGCTCCTTTTGGTGTAAAGAGATCCGCATCTTTAGAGTCAACAACACCATCACCATCAACATCCATACTAACACCGGCGCCATCAACTTTATTTCCTGCTGCTGTGTTTGGTTCTTTATCAAAAATATCAGCCACTCCATCGTTATCAGAATCCTGTGTCATCTTACGCATCTTATCAGCAAGTAATTGGTACTCATCATACATTGTTTCAGTTGGATCCATCCATTCTATGTAATCTTTATTTTCATCCTTTCCTACAAATTTGTATGTAAGAGAAAGAGAAGTAAGCATCCATTTATCATTAGATTTTTTTACAGCACTATTTAAGTCTCTAACATAAGCATCAAGCTTATCAGTAACTAAAAAATGAACATCATTTTGAATTCCAAGATCAAGAGAGCGAGAAATTTTATATTTCAATCCAAATGACCATGGGAAATCAACTTCCATTGTTTTGCCAGTTGTTCCTCTTAGATAACCGCCAATTCTTGAGTTAGCTGTTTTTCCAACTGACCAAACACTGTCGTATGCTGCGCCATCAGCTATACTTCCATGAAGTCCTGCTCCGGGAACAAAAGTGTCGCCCGGAAGATCATATATCTTTGAATCAAAACTCAATAACCCAACACCGAAAACAGTGTAGAATCCGATACGGCGATCGCTTTTAGGTTTTTGGTTTGCTTTCTTCAATGTCATTGAAAGATTTGATAGATTGACATACATATTCAATCCATAATTCATTACATTAGTTTTAAAATAAACCGGACCAGGAAAACCAAGTTTTTGATAAATGTTCTTGTCCTCAACCGTTACAGTTTCAGTATTAGAAATACCTACAAGCTTAGCATAGTTGAAATTCAATTGCGCACCAAAAACACTACTAAACATTCTGGTTGCAGATATTCCAAAACCAGGAGTCCACTCTGAAACTCCATTAGTTGATGTTCTTGCAAAGTCAAATGTTCTGATATCAGTATAAGCACTGCTGATTCCGCCACGAAGGGAGATTGAAGTTCCAGTGTAATACTTTTTCCCTTCCATTTGCATTTGTGCACTTGCCGGTATGATGCTCGCAAATACAAGCGCCGCTAAAACCGGCAGAAAGAAAGTTTTTGTTGCTTTCATAATGTTCGTTGTTGATGTTTTTTGAATAGATTTTTGATTGGGGTCAAATATATACAGATTGAGATATAAAAAATGGTTTCATTAAAAAATCACAACACCAAGTTGAGAATTGATGTCTACTTTTTTATCACACAGCTTTTTACTCGAATTGATTTAGTTAAGAATACAAATTTTAATGGGTGTGTTAAATATTTATTGTCGTTGTTCTGAATCAAACTTTTATTTTTTCAGCGCGTTAAAATGCTGGTTATGAAAATAAAAAATACCTACTTATCTATTGTGGTTTTATTGGCTTTTCTAATTGCTTGTAAAAAAGATTCTATCATTCCTGCAGATGAAAGCGAAAAATATTTTCCGTTACAAGTAGGCCGATACACAATCTTTGATGTGGACTCAATTCATTTTAATGAAGTTACCATGCTGAGCGATACAACTCATTTTCAGATCATGGAAAAAGTAATGTCGATGAGCGGGGACACTAGTTCAGGTTTTGTATATTCTATTTATCGTTACAGAAGAATGAACGATACACTTGGTTGGGATGAAACAGACCAATGGAGTGCAACAATAAATAGTGGACGCGCTGAAAAAGTGGAAGAGAATCTTCGCTTTATAAAAATGGTTTTCCCAATTAGAGAAAATACAAAATGGCAGGGGAATAAATTTATTGATACTGTAGGCGGATTGGACAAATATTACGGATGGGTTTATGAATATAAAGATATAAATCAAGCAAAGCAGATTAACAATTACATTCTTGATTCTACAGTTACAGTGACTGAGCAAGATGATGAGAACCTGATTGAAAAAGATTTTGAACAAGAAATTTATGCCAAAAACATTGGGCTTGTCTATCGGATAAAAGAGCATGTTTCAAAACAAAATACTTCCACGACTTGGGATCATCCTGAAAAGGGAACTATTTTAATAATGAAAGTAAACGAAATACATTAATCACAGAGCTAATAATTTATCCTTAGCTTGTTTCTGAAATGGAGAATCGATTTCAGATAAATCCTTTAAAACCTTCTTAGCCTCAGTTATTTTATTTAAAGTAAAAAGAATGTTTGCCTTCTCCCACATTGCTTGTGGTTTTAATTTACTATTCAGTTTAATAACCTGATTTAAATTCATAATTGCCTTTTCATTTTCTCCTGAAGTTTTATACTCCATTGCCTGATTAAATAAATCAGAAGATTTATCGATTGAAGTTGAATCTGTCAGGTTTTCGGTTGTTCCAATTTTGTATTCAGAACCTGTCATGGGTTCATCTTTAGTATTTGAATTTTTCTTTTGTTTTGAAAGTGTTTCAGTTGAAATTGGGCTATACTGAGGAACTCCAGAATAAGAATTGTTTGGAGAAGTTACAGTTACAATTTCCGGTAAAGTTACATCCTGATCGATATTCTCATTTCCTTCAGGAATTAGGGAA
>DMRR01000078.1 GCA_003455275.1 Bacteroidota bacterium
ATTTTATTTTCAAAATATTTACTTACAACCGGGATTCAGGATTCAGTTAACAAAAATTCCAGACATAAAGCTGGAAGGCTCGGTAATCACCGGGGTGAAAACAACAGCGCTCGATGATTATTATTCTTCTGTAATGTTGAGCGTAATGATTGATCCGCAATTGCTGAAGAGGCTGTAAGTTTTATTTTAACTTTTCCCTCAGATATTCTGATGTTGGTGATTTTATTTTTTTGACCATCTCTTCGGGTGTACCTGCAAAAAGAAGTTGCCCGCCTTCATCGCCGCCTTCGGGTCCAAGATCAATTATATAATCAGCACACTTAATCACTTCCATGTTGTGCTCGATAATAAGAACGGTGTGGCCCCGCTCTATCAATGCATTGAAAGATTGAAGAAGCTTGCCGATGTCATGAAAATGCAATCCTGTTGTGGGTTCATCAAAAATGAAGAACACATGATTTGAATCTCCTCCTTTACCAAGAAACGAAGCGAGTTTTACTCTTTGTGCTTCGCCGCCGGAAAGTGTGCTGCTGCTTTGGCCAAGTTTTACATAGCCCAAACCAACTTGTGCAAGCGGCTGAATTGCTTCAGCAACATTTTTTTCGTCAGAGAAAAAAATCAGCGCTTCATCTACCGTCATATCAAGAACATCCGCAATGTTTTTTTCATGATAAAAAACTTCGAGCACTTCGTCTTTAAATCTTTTTCCATGACAGGTTTCACAAAGCAGATGCACATCACTGAGAAATTGCATCTCCACTATTTGTTCTCCTTCTCCCTTGCAGGTTTCGCACCTTCCGCCATCTACATTAAAAGAAAAATGCTTCGCCTGAAATCCTTTCATCTGCGCGCTTTTCTGTTTTGCAAATAAGTCGCGAATCAGATCATATGCTTTTATATAAGTAATCGGATTGCTTCTGCTCGATTTTCCAATCGGATTTTGATCTACCAGTTCTATTTGTGAAAGATAGCCGTGATCGCCCTTCATCTCAGCAAACTCGCCGGGCTTGTCTCCAAAATTTCCGAGCGTCCGTGATAGGGAAGGATAAATAATTTGTTTTACTAATGTTGTTTTACCTGAGCCGCTAACTCCCGTTACCACAGTAATTATATTTAGCGGAATAGTGACATCAATATTTTTCAGGTTGTTTTGATTGCAACCATTGAATTGAATTTTCTTCGTAAATTTTCTTCTGACTCTTGAAACCGGAATGGTGAGTTTATTGGATAAGTATTTTCCGGTTAAAGATTTTTCATCCGAAATAATTTCATCATAAGTTCCATTGAATACCAGCTCACCGCCGTGTGCGCCGGCCAATGGGCCCATATCAATAATCTGATCTGCCTGTAGCATAATTTCTTCTTCATGCTCTACAACTAAAACGGTATTGCCCAGATCACGAAGTTTATGAAGCACTTTCAAAAGCCGGCCGGTGTCCTTTGGATGAAGACCAACACTTGGTTCGTCCAAAATGTAAAGCGAGCTTGTGAGATTGCTTCCAAGTGTGCGAGTGAGATTGATGCGCTGAGTTTCGCCGCCGGAGAGTGATGAAGAAATCCGGTTCAGCATTAGGTAACTCAATCCGACTTCGTGCATAAAACCGATTCGGTTATTTATTTCAAGCAACAATCTTTTTGACAAAGTGTTTTCGAATTCAGAAAGTTTTAGTGACTGAAAAAAATTTTTCAGATCCTTGATCTGCATCATCACCAAATCTCCAATTGACTTTCCATTGATCCTTACATACAATGCTTCTTTACGAATTCGTGCGCCGCTGCATTCAGGGCAAAGCGTTTTTCCGCGATAGCGCGAAAGCATGACACGATATTGAATCTTGAAAGATTGTTTTTCAAGTTCATGAAAGAATTCATCAAGTCCGTGGAAATATTTATTTCCCTTCCATAATAATTTTTTTTCCTCGGCACTTAACTCACGATACGATCGGTGCACCGGAAAATCAAACTTGTGCGCACTCTTTAATAACAACTGAAGCCACTCTCCCATTTTCTCGCCCTTCCACGGAGCAATGGCTCCTTCATAAACCGATTTGTTTTTATCGGGCACCACTAAATTTTCATCAACACCTATCACGCTTCCAAATCCTTCGCAGGTTCGGCATGCGCCATATGGATTATTAAAATTGAACAAGTGAGGTGTCGGTTCTTCAAAATGAATTCCGTCCATTTCAAAGCGGTTGCTGAAATGGGTTTCCTTTTCCTCATGATATATACTGCATTCTCCATGACCTTCGAAAAAAGCTACGCTTACTGAATCTGCAATCCGCGAATTCAAATCTTCATCCCCCTTTTTCCAAATAATCCGATCCACTACTAATTTGATTTCGGAAGAAGAAATTTTTTTCAGAAGCGATTCATCTGCAAGTAAGTCTTCCACCCTAAAGACTTCCTTACTCGAAATAATTCTTGCAAAACCTTTTTGCATCAGGATTTGTAATTCTTGTTTCAGGCTTCCGTTCGGGTCTTTTTTAATTGATGGCCCTTTTGTTTTTTCAGATTGAGCGGAAGAAGTTTTTTTTCTATCGGGGCTCTTGCTCAGAATTACGATAGGAGCCAGAACAAAAAATGTAGTTCCTTCTTTAAATAATTTGATAAAGTCTGTTACATCGCTCACCTCATGCTTTTTCACTTCCATGCCGGAGACAGGAGAAAATGTTTTGCCGATACGCGCGTAGAGCAGGCGGAGGTAATCATAAATTTCAGTGAGCGTTCCTACTGTGGAGCGTGAGCTTCGGGTAGAAACTTTTTGTTCAATTGCAATGGCCGGACTCAATCCATTAATAAAGTCCACATCGGGTTTATCCATTCGAACCAAAAACTGGCGCGCATAGGCAGAGAGAGATTCCACATATCTTCTTTGTCCTTCTGCATATAATGTATCAATTGCAAGTGACGATTTACCAGAACCACTAACGCCCGTAATAACCGCCAGTTTATTCCTTCCGATTTCGAGGTCAACATTCTTCAGGTTATGGACACGCGCCCCCTTTATGAAAATATTTTTATCAGATTTCTGAAGATTTTTTTTGCCGGATAAAAATTTATCTGATATTTGACTCAACATTTTTCAAATCGCTCTCGTAAGAACGGGCAAATAAACAGCAAAGTATAACACGACGAAACACTTCTACACTCAATAGTTAATCAACTTATAAGTTTCGTTTCTACATTTTTTAGTCGCTGATTTTTTAACTTACAATTTAATCAACAATTCATTTCCATGGATGTAACTCTACAATTCATTAACCCTTTTGTTCACTCAAAAATTGTAGTCCATGCAAACCAACACACTTACAGACCACGAACTGGTGCGCCAGTATCAGCGTGGAAATGAGCAGGCACTTGCTTCGCTCATTCAAATGCACAAACAGCGAATTTTCACAGCTATTTACATGTTTGTGCGAGACCGGTATATCGCTGAAGATATTTTTCAGGAAACATTTATCAAGATAGTTCAGCGGCTGCGCGACGATGCATATCACGAAGAAGGAAAATTTCTTCCCTGGGCTTTGCGAATCGCAAACAATCTGTGTATTGATTACTACCGGAAAACCAAGCGCACCCCTAAAGTGAAAGTAACGACACAAGACGGGAAAGACATTTTCAGTTTCATGAATTTTTCTGATGATGGAAATGCAGAACAATCAATGGTTCGAAAGGAAGCACATGAAAGGGTTCGCAAACTGGTGAATCTGCTTCCGCCCGAACAAAAAGAAGTTGTAGTTCTTCGTCATTATGCTGATTTAAGTTTTAAGGAAATTGCCGACCTGACCAATGTTCCGGTTAATACCTGCCTGGGAAGAATGCGTTACGCATTAATTAATATCCGAAGGATGATGGCTGAAAAGAAAATAGCACTATGACCGATGGCAAAAATTGTTCTTCATGCACACAATAAGAGATAATGCTTAGCGTTTTGCCTGAAAACAAAAACACATTCTGACATTTTCCCCTCTCAACTTTGTGTGGTTGGTAAGCGGGTTTGAGAGGGGGATTGGGTCAGAAAAAAACATTTCCTGGAAAAAAATTGGACAACGAATAATAAATAGTAGTCATACAATAATTCAAAAACCATTGCGTTTAAAAATCAAAACAATTCATAATCATGAAACTTTTTACACAAGAAGATTTAGTTCGCTTCATCTACAACGAGACCTCAGAAGAGGAATCATTGGAGATAAAAAAAGCGCTGCTTGAAAACCTTGACCTGGCGAAAGCATACCAGGGAATGTTGACCGTGAAGGACGAACTGGAACAGGGAAAGCTGAATCCAAGCGACAGCAGTATAGATATTATTCTTCAGTATAGCCGTGAGCAGGTTAATACTGAGAGTCACTCAGAATAAAAATATTATTCTTTAGTTTCTTTAATCACTCTAATCGGGTGAGCAATCGCGCTGTTGTGTTTCTGTATGGTTTGCAGGATAAAAAAGTTTACTGCTTCCTTTTCTTTCAGAAATTCTAGATACTCGGTGCGGGGCACATAGTATTCAATCATAATATTTAAAGCATGGTCGCTGAAGGAGTCGAAGCGAACAAAATTTTCCTGCGTCCATTCCGGTTTTGAATCGAAGCACGATTGAATTTCAGAAATAATTTTTTGCAATTGTTCGGGTGAAGTTTCCATGCTCAATCCAATAGTCATATTCACTCTGCGGAAAGTGCGGAGTGTGAGATTGTCAACATTAGAGTCCGTCATCTTCTTATTCGGAATGGTGACAAAAGTTTTTTCGGTTGTGCGAAGTCGTGTGCTGCGGAAGCCAACTTTCTCCACTGTGCCTGTTACATCTCCCACTTTTATTAAATCACCCACTGTAAACGGGCGATCCAGAAAAATGGTGAGCGAACCAAACAAATTTGAAAGTGTGTCCTGCGCTGCAAGTGCAAGAGCCAACCCTCCTATTCCTAATCCAGTGAGAATTCCTGCAATGTTGAAGTGAAGGATTCCGCCGAGAATAATTCCCATGCTGATGAGCACCACAATAATTTTCAGAAGGTCTTTAATGAATGGAACAAGCTGGTCGTCCATTTTTCCTTCTGTTTGTTCTGCGCGCTCGCGAAGTATGATGCTGATGAAATCAATCATGCGGAGGAGCACCCAGGTAACTGTGAGTGCGATGATGCAGCGCAGGATTTTTACAAGGATGAAGGGTAACTCGTACTCTGCAATTTTTATTTCCCACGCTTTAGGAAAGTTGAGCAACTGAAGTGCAAATGATGCAGTAAGCAGCATGATGAGCCACGAAGCCGGACGGAAGATGAGCGTGTTGAATTGCTTTACGCGATTGTCCTTTGTGTAGCGACGGAAAAAATTATAGATGAGCGTTCCAAGAATTCCGGAGATGTAGCGCTTGAATAAAAACGCAAACAGCATGATGCCCGCGAACCATAAATATTTTTCTACTGTGTTGTCAAGAATTTTTTGGTGAAGGAATTCCATTCAGGAAATTTTTTTTGCGAAAGTAAGGAGTTCGTTATTGGTTTATCGTTATCGGTTATTAGTAATTACTTCGAACTCGGTTCATCTCGGCTTGCAGCCGCGTTGTAAAAAATAATCCGACTTGCAGTTGGCTATAAGGTAAAACACTGTCTCTTACATTCGCGCCTCACTATGGAAAGACCAGTAAGAGTTAGATATGCGCCCAGCCCAACAGGTCCGCAACACCTCGGTGGCGTGCGAACAGCGTTGTATAATTATTTGTTTGCTCAAAAACAAAATGGAACATTCATCATTCGAATTGAAGACACGGACCAAACACGATTTGTGGAACGCGCAGAACAATACATGCTCGATGCACTGAAGTGGTGCGGGATTACTTACAATGAAGGTCCGGGAGTTGGCGGCGAGTATGGTCCGTACAAGCAAAGCGAGCGCAAGCATTTGTATCGTCAGTTTGCCGATCAGTTGATTGCAAGCGGTCATGCTTACTATGCGTTTGATACGCCCGAAGAATTAGAAGCCATGCGCGAGCGCATGAAATCATCCGGAGTTCCGAATCCGCAGTATGGTGCAGTTACACGCGAGTATATGAAGAACTCATTGGTGCTTCCGGCTGATGAAGTTACGGCAAGATTGGAAAATGGAGATCAATATGTGATTCGAATCAAGATGCCGCGCAAGGAGGAAATAAAATTTCAGGACATGATTCGCGGCTGGGTAGTGTTTCAGAGTTCGCAGCTGGATGATAAAGTTTTATTCAAGAGCGATGGAATGCCTACTTATCATCTCGCGAATGTGGTGGACGATTACCTCATGAAAATTTCTCATGTCATTCGCGGTGAAGAGTGGTTGCCTTCTGCGCCGCTGCATGTGATGCTGTACAGATATTTAGGTTGGGAAGAAGTGATGCCGCAGTTTGCACACCTGCCACTCATTCTTCGCCC
>DMRR01000092.1:0-1613 GCA_003455275.1 Bacteroidota bacterium
GATAATCATTTTCTCTACACAGTGGAAGAGTGGCAGAATGGAAAGCAAAATGGTTACAGTGTTATGCTGAACAGCAATGGAGATTTAATGAAGGAAGAAAATTATACAGATGGTGTGAAGGACGGACTTTTTAAAACTTATGGTCCGAATGGAAAATTAAAGATGGAAGAAAACTATGTGAACGGGGTACAAATTGGTTGGCGCCGTACTTATTATCCTGAAGGTGGTTTGCAGGAGAATGGCTACTTCAACAAACAAGGTTTGCGCGACAGCATCAATCACTGGTATTACGGAAATGGGAAAGTGTTGGTTGAATATTTATATGTGAATGGAAATATTAATGGACCTTCAGTTTCATACTATGAGAATGGAAGTAAAAAATCAGAAGGAGTTTTAAAAAACAATTTTGAAGAAGGAGCGTGGATTGAATATTATGACAACGGTAAAAAGAAAGCAGAAGGAAATTACATCGCTGGCAAAAAAACAGGTACTTGGAAACTATATGACGAAGGCGGTGAGTTAATGAAAACACAGGTTTGGAACAGCGGTGTAATGGCTTCGGAGAAATCAGTTAACAAATAATTCTTCGTTCGCGCACAAGCATATACATTCACTCCTCAAAAAAAATTAAGAATGTTTAACTCCTTTAAATCAAATCGTCTTCGGATTTCCGTCCTTGGTCTAGTATTATTCTTCGCTGTCACTCTGAGCTTGTCGAAGAGCAATGCCCAAATCACGATCGGGACTTCTGATATGCCGCAAGCGGGTCACATTTATAATTTGACTTCGCCGTCAGCAGGCGCCACTGTAGATTTTTCCTCCACCGGAGCTAATTATACATGGGATTTCAGTTCGCTTGATTCAAATACTGTTACGCCTGATACATTTATTTCCAACACACAACTTCCACTGATTTACATTGTTTCTTTTCTAACATCAAACCTCGCCGAACATGCTAATGGAAGCGGAGTAAATCTCGGCCTCTCTTTCGCGATGACTGATGTTTACAATGTGTATAAGAATTCTGGTTCTTCATTCAAGCAATCTGGTTTCGCCGGATCTCTTCAGGGTACACAGATACCTGTCATCTATAATCCTGCAGATGAGATTTATCAATTCCCTCTGAACTACAACAATTCTTTCGTTACAAATTCTGCCTATACATTTCAATTACCAACTATTGCAAGTTTTTCACAAGCGAGAGTTAGAACCACCACAGTGGATGGTTGGGGGAAATTGATTCTTCCCGGTGGACTGATGTATGATGTTATTCGTGTGAAATCAGATATTAATGATATGGATTCAATCTATGTTAATGCGGCAGGTTTTGGTTTCAACATTCCAAGAGCCACTCATGAATACAAATGGATAGCAGCCGGTAAAGGAGTTCCAATGTTACAGATAAACACAAACGAAATCGGAGGAAATGAAACGGTTTCAAGCACGCGCTATCAGAATTTATATCAAGCTTCAAATTCAGTCAGCAATATTTCTACAGGAGAAAATAATTTTATCATCTATCCGAACCCAGCTTCAAATCAATTGACAATTGACAATGGACAATTGACAATGAATAAAATTTCAATCCAAGATGTTTTAGGAAAAGTTGTATT
>DMRR01000092.1:1983-4363 GCA_003455275.1 Bacteroidota bacterium
TAGTTTCCACTTTCAAATTGGTGGTAACTCGCTGAGAAAATGCTTCGTCAGAAGCAAATGTGAAATTTACTTTGCCCACCAAACCAAAAAACACACATGGCAAACATTCTGATTATAGATGATGAAAAGAGTATTCGAAAAACGCTTCGCGAAATTCTTGAATATGAGAATTACAAAGTAGAAGAAGCAGCCGATGCAATGGATGGACTCGCACAATTGAAAGCAACTGCTTTTGATGTGGTGTTGCTCGATATTAAAATGCCGAAGATGGATGGAATGGAAGCGCTTGAAAAAATGCGCGAGCTTCATCCTGATGTTCCTGTAATTATGGTGAGTGGACACGGAACGCTGGAAACGGCTGTGGAGGCGGTGAAGAAGGGTGCTTATGATTATGTGGCAAAACCAATGGACCTGAATCGCTTGTTGATTACTGTTCGGAATGCCCTGGACAAATCAAATCTTGTTTCAGAAGCAAAAGTTTTGAAGCGCAAGGCAAGCAAAACGCGAGACATACTCGGTAAATCACTCGCCATAAAAAAGATTAATGACAAGATAGATAAAGTTGCCCCTACAGATGCGCGTGTTCTTATTACAGGAGAAAACGGAACCGGAAAAGAATTAGTAGCACGATGGATACATGAAAAATCTGCCCGCCGCGACGGACCATTGGTTGAAGTGAACTGTGCAGCGATTCCGAGTGAATTAATAGAGAGTGAATTGTTCGGGCATGAGAAAGGTTCTTTTACATCAGCCATCAAACAGCGAATCGGGAAATTTGAAATGGCAAATGGCGGAACTCTTTTCCTGGATGAAGTTGGCGATATGAGTTTAAGTGCTCAGGCAAAAGTGCTTCGTGCATTACAGGAAAATAAAATTACCCGTGTAGGCGGAGACAAGGAGATTGAAGTGAATGTGCGGGTGATTGCGGCCACCAACAAAAACCTGAACCAGGAAATTGAAGAGAAAAAATTCCGCGAAGACCTGTATCACAGGCTGGGAGTAATTCTAATTCATGTTCCAACTTTGAATGAGCGTAAGGATGACATCCCGATTCTTGCTAACAAATTTGTTGAAGAGATATGTGAGGAATATGGAATCCCGAAAAAAATAATCACTCCGAAAGGAATGATTGAACTGCAGAACATGCACTACAGCGGAAACATCCGCGAGCTCCATAATGTGTTGGAGCGACTCGTGATTTTGAGTGATTTGAAAATTACGGAAGAAGAAGTGTTGACATATGCTGTGGCGCATTATGTGAGAGATCCGTTTGCAGAAATTTTTGGTAAGTATGAACGCTTTCAGGACTTTAAGGATTTTATGGAAAAACAGTTTATTGAATACAAACTGAAACGCAATGCCTGGAATGTGTCAAAGACAGCCGATGAAATAGACATACAACGCAGTCATCTCTATAATAAAATAGAGAAGTATAGCTTGAAGAGGGAGGAGAGTGTAAGCTGAGTGAACAGTTAACTTTTGTTTCAGCAAAGCACTTGTGAAATTCTGAAATCAATCAGGGAATAAATTTTCCTTTGCATTCAATTTGGTTATTGGATTTCATCACATAGAAATAGACAGCCTTTGGTATCAAACTGAAATTTATTTCACCTGAGCGATTGTTGATTTTCCATTCAAAAATTTTCTTGCCAAGAACATCATAGACAAATAGCGTTCGCTGTTTAGCATCAGTAAAGTCGTAATGAATGATGTTCGAACCGGCTTCAGAATAAATACTGAAATGATTAGAATCGTTAACCGGCGAAACTGAATTGAAAAGTGCACCACTGCATAGTGCTCCATCATTATTTAAAGACGCCGGGCCTTGTGAAAACAAAACGGCATTGGTGTTTCCCGTATGTGGTGCGCTGATCTTAAAAATCTTTCCACCCCTATTAGCAGATAAATAAAAATTGCCGTCTGTATCCATATATGATGCGCCAAAGCGACCAACGGTATCTATTCCATCACCGGTTGCAATGCCAATCCAGGTTCTGGCTCCGGTGTTTGAATCAAATCTGAATATTGAATTGTCCGCAGAATCAATAGCATAAATGTTTCCGTCAATGGGGCTAAAAGACCAATCGAAAAAATTTGTTGAATCAATTATCATAGGAGAAAGCATTTGAAGATAGGTGGCACTGTTTGGATTCAGATCAACCCGAAAGACAGTTGTGTTGTGTGTGGTCGTGAGGTAAAGAATTCCGTCTTCGCTGATATCGCCGACATTAAAACTCGCTTCCGGAAGTCCCGGTATAGAAAAAATCGTGATAGAAAAATTAGCTGCAATCCGGACCAGGTCTGTGGTGTGAAGTCTGTATCCCCAAATAAAATTATCAGTCCGGTTGTAACCGAAAGCGTTGAGCTGCTGATTCGGAGG
>DMRR01000089.1:0-5505 GCA_003455275.1 Bacteroidota bacterium
GAAATTATTATTAATGACAGGAGACCGAAGACCGAAGGCCGAAGTTTTCTGCTAATAATATGAGTGCGAAAAAAAAATTTCATTCTGCGGGTTACTGAATTTTAAAAGCACAAAAAGTTTGAAGATAAAAAGGCGAAGTACCGGATGGAATTTCAGTGGCTGCAGTATGGTTTGAGTCCTTCACATAAACACGCATGTAAACAATATCGCCCACATTCCACTGAGAAGTATTAACTGTGTAATGCAAAAAATACGGCGCAGGTCCCCAATTAAAAGCTGGGAAATATGTTGGTGTGATGTCAACGGTGAGCGGCAACTCTGTGGCTGCGTCAAAATTGTTTGGGTCGGTGCTGAATTTAATTTTATCGTAAGTGAAGAGCGGAGGAAGTGTGACATCGTCATATAATCCCCACCATATTTCTACATCTTCATTTGCGGGTGCATAAAACGGATTGTAAACATAAGTTCCTCGAATGGTGTCGACTCTTTGATTTCCACTGTTTGGCAATCTTGCGTAAATGCCGAAAATGCTCGGTTGTGCATTCGGCTGATTAGTTACATTTCCGAAAATGTCTTTCGCTCCATTGTTAATCCAATCAGTTATGATTTGAATTTGACGCGGAGGAATAGAATCGTAGAGTGGCATTTTCCCGAGCACTGCATCCTCAGTAGTAATTCGTTCATGCAGCCAGCTCATCGTTGCATCATACGGAACCACCCGATACTCAAAAGTGGAATCAGCATTGTTTTTCACCACTGGAGCATATACTAAAGTATGGTAAGCACTTTCAACTGTTCTATAATCCGGTTCAAAAGTTCCATCATGGCAAGCTGGCTGGGCACACTTCACACTCAGGATATATTTATGAATCCCAAGAAAAGTATTTGAGTCAATTGGTATTTCAGGAATTCCGGTTTCATCATAATTGACTGTGTCATATGGGTTGTCTGGAATTGGTCCATCAACCACTGTGATAACTTTCTTGCAGGAAAGAATGGCTACGAATAATAATGCAATTGAGAAAAATTTTTTCATTCAGGCTTTCAAATCCTAAGAGTAAAAATAACTCAGTTGTTTAAACGAGAATCGATTTCCGGATTTTATTTCAACAGAAACCGTGAAAAGTTTCTTGAAAAAAAGAATCCCGCAGAAATAAATCTGCGGGATTGAGGTCAGAAGCGGATTCGAACCGCTGTAGCAGCTTTTGCAGAGCTGAGCCTAGCCACTCGGCCATCTGACCATTTGCGGTGCAATGATATTCAAAAAAAAATTTTGCAGCGCAATGACTTTACACGGATTATTCCAATTTGAGTTTCATTTCTTCTTTATAGTTCTATTTAAGTTGCTGAAGTTTTTTTTGTTGCAAGCCTATAGAGCACAAAACCCATCAGGCAAAAACACAATGCTCCCAAAATCTGGTATCCATCATCGCCTAATGATTTAGAAATTGCTTTTCCGAAATCGACCTTTGATAATGCATCACTTACACTTGGAGGTATGGAAAGAAGAGCAACAATAACTCCGGCCAATGTTCCGCCGGCAACTAATCCGGTAGCAAACAAACTTCCACGGCCAAGTTCGGCATCTTCAGCCTCCTCGCCCTTTCTTTTTGCACGGGTGTCAACTAATTTTTTAATCACACCTCCTGCAAAAATGGGAAGCGTGGTTGAGATCGGAAGGTAAGCTCCTACTGCAAAATTTAATGCATTGACTCCGCTCAACTCCATAGTAATTGCAAGAAAAACACCGGACAAAACAAATTTCCAATCCAGGTTAAATGATAACATTCCTTTTATGAGTGTGGCCATCAAGGTTCCCTGCGGAGCAGGAAATGTATCGCTACCGATAGCATGAGAAATATTTTTTGCAGCCATTTCAGGAGTAGGAATATCCAAAAGTTTAACAGTGATACCAATAACAAGTGATGAAACAATTGCTCCAATAAACAAAGCGATTTGTTGGAAACGCGGTGTTGACCCAACAATGTATCCGGTTTTTAAATCCTGGGAAGTAGCGCCGCCGTTTGCCGCAGCAATGCAAACAATTCCTCCAACAACAAGTACCATTGGTTCATATACACTTCCGGTCATTCCGAATCCGATAAACACAAGCGAAGTTGCCATCAATGTTGCTATGGTCATTCCTGAGATTGGATTTGAACTTGACCCGATGATGCCGACAATTCGGCTCGAAACTGTTACGAAGAAGAATCCAAAAACAACTACTAAAATTCCAATTAATAGTTTGGAAGGAATAGAATCACCCGGTATAATCGGAAGAACCGCTATTAAAACGATCAGTGCGAGAGAACCAAACACCACAGTTTTAATTGGTAAATCATTTTCAGTCCTCACTTTGTTTGCTTCAGAAGTTTTGTCCTTCATAGAGCTGAAACTGTCTTTGAACGATGAAGCAATTGTAGGAATGGTTTTAATCAATGTCATGAAACCACCAGCTGCCACAGCTCCTGCGCCAATCTGCCGGATATATGCATGATATATCGCTGTTGGTACACTGTCAAATGTGTGTGTGACTGGGTTCCATCCGTCAGTGCCGCCGGCAACTGCAATATCTTTCAGGTAATTCAGTTTTACCAGTTGCGCAGCAATTGTATCCATGGGGACGAGAGAAGCGATAAGCGGAATCAAACCAAGCCACGCTAGCACACCACCTGCTACTAATATTCCAGCGATTCGAAAGCCAATGATGTAACCCACACCCAGATACTCAGGAGTCACATCTGCATTTACAGTTGCAGAAGGAAAATATTTATTTGCCTGCTGTGTTACATAGGTGGGTGTGTATGATATTACATGAAGTACCTGCTGAAAAAATGCATAGACTCCGGCGAATCCTAAACCTAAAAATGCTGTTTTTGCAAATTCACCTCCTTTATCTCCTGCAACCAGGACTGATGCACAAGCTGTTCCTTCCGGATAGGGAAGATTGCCATGCTCTTTTACAATTAGTGAACGGCGAAGCGGAATCATCATCAGTGTACCAAGTATGCCACCCAGTGCCGCAAGCGTGAAGATAGTCCAGTAATTAAAAAATACTTCTCCTGAACTCTTGCCATCCAAACCAATGGTAAGAAAAAGAAATCCGGTAAGTGTGAACACTACACCTGAAGCTATACTCTCACCTGCCGATCCTGTTGTTTGAATTATATTATTTTCAAGAATGCTGGTCTTGAATAATTTTCTACCAAGAGAAATAGCAATCACCGCAATGGGTATGGATGCTGAAACAGTCAGTCCCGCTTTCAATGCGAGGTAAACATTGGCTGCGCCGAATAAGATTCCGAAAATGCATCCAAGAATGATAGCTCTTGGTGTAAACTCCATAAGTTTTACTTCTGATGATATGTATGGTTTGAATTCTTTTTGATCAGCCATTGTGAAAGAGTTTTTTCAAGTATAAAATAAATTGCGCTCACTGTATGATGAAAGATTCTAACATGGTGCTTTATGCTTTTTATTTTCTGCAATACTTTTCTGCTTCTTCCATCGAATATTTTCTTTCAAGATCAACATCATTGAAGCTCTTCTTATTACCCCACGAAAACATCTTTTCAAAAACCGGAAGCATCCTTTTGTTTTTTATCCGATTAAGAAAATAAATTTCATGCTCCTTTTCCTTCATTCCCATTTCATAAAGAGCCTCATCATGTTCATAAATATTCAGTTCATGGAAGTAATGCATCATCCGGAAATACTCGCACACATTTCCACTTTCCAATCTTCCGGCGAAATAGTAAGGCATGAACCAACCTATGACATAACAACTGGCTGAAATAATTTTTCCGATAACATGAAAACGGAATTCATAATATTTTGAAACAGGTATCTGATATTTTTTCATGATGGTTAGCACTACATCACGATGTTTCCATTCATCCATTTCAATCTGCCGGATTGATTTTTTTTCATCACTGTTTCTCACCGAACCTGCATGACCCTGATATGCAAATGCTGCAGCTTTCTCGGCAGAATATGCCCTTTGTAATAAATCAGTAAGTAATGAATGTTTAATCAGCAAATGGTAAATGTTCCTTAAAAATTATTTCTTTTTCCTTTTTAAAACTTTCTGAAGTAAAGGAAATACTGCCATCCAAATCACGGCCATAGGTTGTAGATGTGGGTCCTGAATAAATAAAAGTGTAACTAAGATTAACCCGATAATGATGATGAATGAAATCAGAGCGCTTTTCTTTTTATCATACTCTTCAAAATGAAGATGAATGTCTTTCTCAACCCATAGCTGTGGCTTTTGAAATAATATATAATGATGCAAAACGAATTGTGCGCCCGAACAAAGAAGAATTACAGATAAGTAAACCATCATTGCAACCGGGGCACCCCTTCCATTACCAATTACTGTAGCGCTGAATGGAAAAAGCCCGATAAAAAACAGAAGAATAAGATTTCGAACAACCAAACCCTTGTCATAATCACGCAGCACACTGAATATCTTCAAATGCTGATACCATATAGATCCTATGAAAATGAAACTGACGGTATAAGCCAATATCACCGGAAACAAATGCTTAAATAGAATCATTGAATAAATCCCAGTTTCTTTAACATCGGTCTCAGGCATCCGGATTTCTATTGCCATCAGTGTGATTACAATAGCAAACACAGCGTCACTGAAAAGTATCATGCGCTCAAGCTGAAATTCTTTTCTTACTTCATCGCGTGAAATGCTTTCATCTGGTTGACTCATTTTGAAATGTTTTTAGAAATAAACTATCACTAATTGATTGTCTTTAAAATCAACTATAGTGAAAAAATATTATTCAATATAAAAATCAAAACAGAAATCAGGAGATAATCCTCTCAACTTCAATTTCACATTTATCGCCAAAACGATTATGGGCAACCCAACTAACTTTATAATATCTGGTGGCGGATTCTCCTTCTACATTCACTTCTTTCAGATAAGAGCCTTTAAAGCGGCGGGTGCTTACCTGCTGTTGTGCGTACTTCATTAATTCTTCGCTCTGGGTATAGTCGGTTACATCCAGTTTCACATCATTATTATATTGCATATCCTGAAAGTCAACACTGCCAAGCGTTTGCTGCACATAATTGAAACACCAGCTCGCTGCTCCGGTTCGGTTGCTTAAATCACTTGCTGCAAAATTGACTTTGCTTACAATTCCTCCCTTCATTGTAACTCTCAATACCGGGTAGATGTCGGCGAAAACCATATTTATCACAAACAGAAATGGAATCAATAAGAATATTTTTTTCATAAGCAGGAAATTTGGTTTCGGAAAAATAGAAGTTCTTTTCGTGTATCAAAAATTATTTTTGGCGCTCAAATTTCACCGTGCGCGTTCTCATTATCTGCAACGATTTTCCTCCACTGAATTCTATTGGCGCACGCCGTCCGGCAAGCTGGTTTCAATGGTTTAAAAAAAAAGGGGTTGAGCCGGTAGTAGTTACTAAACAATGGAATGCGAATGTGGAAATGCCGGAAGATGTTTTGAAAAATTCTTC
>DMRR01000089.1:5869-6879 GCA_003455275.1 Bacteroidota bacterium
GGAATTTCAAAGAAGAAATTATACCGGAAATTTCTCACACTCATTTACAAATCATTTTCATTTTGTTTTTTTTCATTCGACAAGCATCGTCAGTTATATGAAGAGGCAAGAAAATTTTTACAACAGGAAAAAGTTGATGCAATTCTTATTACTGGTGAACCCTTCGTTCTATTTCGTTATGGTTATCTTCTGAAAAAAGAATTTGGAATTCCGTGGATTGCTGATTACCGGGATGGATGGAAGTTGAATCATGTGGCACGGTTTCAAACCGGAATTTTGAATCACTTGCTGCAACGATGGGAATTTTATTTCGAGAAAAAATTTATCAGCAACTCTTCACTCATCACAGCGCCCGATAATTATCTCGGAGAAAAACTTGGTAAACTTCACAGGAAAAATTTTCGCGCGGTGTTCAATGGTTTTGATGAGTTTCTTCCACCGAAAAGAATGGAACATCCCGACTCAATCGGGAACAATTCACAAAAACTTTTGCTTGCACACACAGGCACACTCACACAAGGCCAGCGTGTTGAATTTCTTCTTAGCTCAATTCTTGAGCTTCATGAAGAAGGAAAAATTTCTCCTGAGGATATTCAGATACAATTTGTCGGATTGGATTATTACGAAGCGCAATCCGCCCGCGTAAAAAATTTCAATCCAAAAATTTTTGAATACATAAAAACAACTCCGCGCATTTCGCGTGAGCGCGCTATGGAAATCAATTCTTCATCTGATTTACTCATTGCATTTACAGAAGAAAATTACCAGGCGATTTTTGCCAAGGTGTATGATTATCTCGCAGCCCAAAAACCCATTCTTGTTTTACCTTCTGATGACGGACTTCTTTCTGCTATTGTAAGCGAAACACAATCAGGAATTTCTTTTTCAGAAAAAGATGAATTAAAAAAGTTTTTAGCCGACCAAATTCAATTGAAAAAATCTGAAGGCAATTCGATGCAGATTTCGTCAGACAGAGAAAAAGTTTTGTTTTACTCGCGCGAAAATCAATC
>DMRR01000207.1 GCA_003455275.1 Bacteroidota bacterium
TGCTCACGAAGAGTATCGAAATCAAAAGTCTTGAGGTTATGACGATCAGCAATACGCTGTACATCATTGAGGTTGAAAATGGTGAACTCAACACGGAATGGATTCTTAAATCCGAACTTAGGCAATCGGCGTTGTAATGGCATCTGTCCACCTTCAAAACCCCATTTGCGCTTGTAACCTGAACGCTGTCCGGCTCCTTTGTTCCCGCGAGTTGAAGTTCCGCCGTGTCCGCTTCCTTGACCGCGTCCTATTCTCTTTCTTTTCTTAACCGCGCCTTCAGCGGGTTTTAAATTATGTAATGCCATGACTGAATTTCTTAACTGTTAATCATTTACATTTTCAACTGTAACAAGATGAGATACTTTCTTCACCATTCCGAGAATTGCAGGAGTTGCTTCCTGGATTACTGGCACTTTAACTTTACTGATTCCTAAAGCACGGATAGTTCTCTTCTGGCGATCAGGGCGATCTATCGCACTTTTTACTTGGGTAATCTTAATCTTTGCCATAGTTGAAAAATATTCTGAGTTCTTATTAATTCTATTCTAAAAAAATTATTATCCGTTAAACACTCTCTTCATGCTGATTCCCCGTGTTTGAGAAACATTAATTGGGTCGCGCATATCGGTGAGGGCTTTTATCGTTGCCTTTACTACATTGTGAGGATTAGAAGATCCTAATGATTTAGCTAAAACATCTGTAACCCCAGCGCTCTCAAGTACTGCACGCATGGCACCCCCGGCAATTACACCAGTTCCGTGTGAAGCCGGCTTAATCCAAACTTTTGACGCCCCGAATTTAGTTACCTGCTCATGGGGAACAGTTCCTTTTAGAACATGAACTTTCACTAAATTTTTCTTGGCATCATCTATTCCTTTTGTAATTGCTTCTTGTACCTCACGGGCTTTTCCAAGGCCGTGTCCAACAATACCAGCGCCGTCACCAACAACTACTAATGCTGAAAAGCTGAATGTGCGCCCGCCCTTGGTTGTTTTTACCACACGATTCACACTTACTACTTTATCTTTTAAATCTAATTCGCTGGCTTTAACCCGCTGTATGTTTGATTGAGACATTATCTTTAGAAAATGATTTTTTAATAATTAAAAAGTTAAACCGCCTTCTCGTGCTCCTTCCGCAATGGCTTTTATTCTTCCGTGATATAAGTAACCGCTACGGTCAAAAACTGCAAGTTTGATTCCTTTATCCACAGCCATCTTTCCTATTTCAATTCCGATTTGCTTTGCCTGTTCAACCTTGGTTCCTTTAATATCTTTATATTCTCGTGTAGAAGTTGAAAGGATAGTGTGCCCTTGTGAATCATCAATTAACTGTACATAAACTTCACTGTTGCTTCTAAAAACTGAAATTCGCGGGCGCTCAGTAGTTCCAGCAAGTTTCTTGCGAATCTTTTTATGAATTTTAGCTCTGTGGCTAAGTCTCTTTGGCATAGTTCAATTGTTTTTTTCTTTAGATTATTTAGCAGCTGTTGCGGCACTCTTACCGGCTTTCCGACGAAGCACTTCTCCAACAAACTTGATTCCTTTACCTTTATAAGGTTCCGGACGACGAACCTCTCGAATTTTAGCCGCCATTTGCCCGAGTAATTGCTTGTCAACCGATTCCAAAGTTATTATTGGATTTTGCCCTTTCTCCTGAGCAGTGGTTGCCTTAACTTCTTTTGGCATCATGAACAAAACAGGGTGAGAAAATCCTACACTCAATTCCAGAAGCTGACCTGTTGCAGAGGCACGAAATCCAACACCCACTAACTCAAGTTGTGTTTTATAGCCTTCAGAAACACCAGTTACCATGTTATGAATCAGCGCACGATATAAACCATGCATTGCACGATGACGCTTTTGTTCAGTTTGTCTTTCAATGATTACTGTTTCTCCATCAACTTTAACAGTAATCCCTGAATCAACTTTTTGTTTCAGTTCACCTTTTGGACCTTTAACAGATACCAAATTATTTGCAGCAACATTTACAGTTACTCCTTTTGGCACCGATACAGGCATTTTTCCTATTCTTGACATTACTCTTAATTTTAACTTATAGAAAATAAAACTTCACCACCGACATTATTCGCTCTTGCCTCTTTTTCTGTCATCAATCCTTTTGGAGTACTGATTACTACGGTTCCCAAACCATTTAGAGTTCGGGGAAGTTCTTTGGTTCCTGCATAGCTGCGCAATCCGGGGCGGCTCATGCGGCGCATATTTCTGATTGCAGGAAGCTTTGTTTCAGGATGATACTTAAGAGCAATCATAATAGTGCCCTGCGGACCTTTTGAATCATCAAACTTGTATTTAAGAATATATCCTTGCTTATAAAGAATTTCGGTAATGCTTTTCTTAAGGTTAGATGCAGGAATTTCCACTATTCGGTGATGAGCATTTTGCCCATTGCGAATCCGGGTTAAGTAGTCTGAAATTGGATCAGTTGTCATAATGAAATTATTACCCCCATTTTTTGGGGACGGCAAATGTAATCACCTAATTCATTTAACCAAGAGTGGAATAAGAAAAGAAAACATGCGATTTTGATTCATGAATCGAATTGGACTCATGAAATTATTCGGACACTTTCTTTGGTTAATGCGTTACTTGATATTTGAATTATTGTGTTGCGCAATTAATCAAAATTCTTGTTGTTTTAATCTCGACTCTTACTTTTCGCTCCCCGAAAAAATATTCGATGAAATCGAAGATTCATGAATGCCAATAAAAACAGTTGAATGAATAATAAATTATTTTTTGCGACTCTCCTTTTCACTTTTCACTTTTCACCTTTCACTTCTATTGCCCAACAAACTTTTCCTGTAAACGGAACGCACGATGAGCGCGAAGG
>DMRR01000141.1 GCA_003455275.1 Bacteroidota bacterium
CACAACAATTTGGGAAGTTATTATCAAAAGAACAATCGCCTTGAAGAAGCGCTCAATGAATTCAACGAAGCAATTCGCCTGCAACCGAAATATCCTGAAGCACTCATCAACCGTTCTGATATTTTCAGAGTGAAAGGAAACACACAGCAAGCAATTAACGATTGCACACACGCATTGCAATACAATCCCGATTATCCGGGAGCGCACATGAACCGCGGCATTGCACTCAGCATTGCAGGGAAGTATGATTCCGCTTATCGTGATTTTAAATTGGTGTTGATAGCCGAGCCTAACAATTCACATGCTTACAGCAATCTCGGAAACCTGCTCGACATGCAGGGAAAAACCGACAGCGCGCTGCTGTGTTACAACCGCGCTATTGAAATTGAACCCACCTATGCTGACTGTTACAAAAACCGCGCTCGCAGCAACCTGGCTTTTCATCATTACGATGCAGCGCTCAGCGATATCAACTATGCAATTTCTGCCTATGAAAATGATGGTTCACTCTATGCAACACGCGCTGACATTGAATTTGCACAGAATAATTTTCAGGCGGCAATTGATGATGCCACACGCGCACAGCAACTCGGGTTCAATATCAATCCGGCATATTTTGAAATGCTAAAGCAGAAACTGCTGAGAGAGAGTAAATGATTTATTCTTTTAATAATTGCTTCGCTTAAAGGTTCTATTTATTGACTTTTACTATGGCAAGGAATTAGTTCAAAAGTTATCATCATTCAATTTATTCTTTTAGCCTAATAAAATTTTCGACATAGGGCGAGCTATAAACAAGGCTTAGAATTGTAATCATTGAGAAAGAACTTTCGGTTATGCAATGGGCTGCATCAACCAGTCGTATTATAGGGTTTCAGTTTCTTTAGGCTATCCTAACCAGATTGCGTCTTAACCGTGGCCAGCACTTAAATACAATTCGTAATTCTGATTACAACTAATTATCTGAGTAAAATGAACGAAACATTCATTGAATATCATTTAAAAAAAAAGAATGTTTTCACACCAGGTGTGAAAACATTCTTGAATCAGCATAACTTGAAACTTATTGAATAATCAATTTTTGAGTTGTAAAAGAGTTTTTGCTTAGAACATTGATTGAATAAATTCCGCTTTGCAAGGAGGAAATATTTATTCCTTTGTTTAATTCAACAGATGAGTTTGAAATGGACATCACTTTTTTTCCAACTGCATCAATAATCGAAATTTCATCTACCGATGAGTTATCAGAAAACTGAAAGTTAAGAATATCATTAGCAGGATTTGGAAAAATTCGGAAGTTGTTTTTTGTCTCAATTTCATTTACTCCTGTGAAATTAGAAAAAGCAACCACAGTTCCATTTGCTAAAGCAGCAAACAGACCAAAGGCAGGGCCGTTTTGATTCGCAGCAGGATTTAAAAACCCGGAAGCAAAAACTACTGCTGAACCTCCGCCAAGTGAACTAAGGTTAGCTGCGAAAGAGGCTACAATGGGACTTCCCGCAGCAGGCGTTACATCAAGAATGTAATCCGCAGCCGGTACTGACAAGTATGAGGTGATGTCGCCATAAGATGCATCATTAACAAGTGTTGCCACATTACGGGCTATCACATCTACTGTTGGCGCATCTGTTGAACCATGCATGGCTATAAAATCAACATTCGACATGTCAGAGGCCATGTTTTGAATGTTGTCCTGAAGAAATAAAGTAAAAGCAGTGCTGGCTCCATCAGGATTGGAAGCAAAATTTGCTGGGTTTACTACCCCATTAGCAATTGCAACATACCTGTTGCCGCTCGCCAGAGTGACTTGAAAATTTTTCAAGGTGTCGTTTACTGAAGTACTGCTTGCAGGAGCTACTCCAATATTTAATAGTACTCCTGCAGGTACAGGAAGAAATGATGTTGCCGTTCGGAAGGCAAAATCATCGAGTGTTAAAGCTCCGTTCACATAAACATCAACGGTTGCAGCTGCAGGATCAGCGGCGTTATGAATTACTTGCAATTCGGCAGTCTAAGCATTTGTGTTGCTTGCTGCTAAGATGGCCGTCATCATGATTGCAGCGGAAAGAAAAATTTTTTTCATGTTTTTTTTATTTGTTTTTATTCTTCAGTTTCCCTGTTGCCGGAATATTCTGTGATTAATACGGAAGCCAATGAATTATATTTTGTTTAACTTTTATATTAAAATGTTAAACAATATATTTTAACACACATAAATCCAAGAGATTCAAAATATTTTTTTTTAAAACGCTATTTGGAAGTTATCAGGTTCAGCAATTCTTGAAGGTCCTTAAATACTTTAAAGCCTGATGGAAATTTCTTTTTATAATTAAGAATTGCTTTGCCTGACAAAAAAATTGTTTTAACTCCTGAAATATTCCCAAGTGTAATCAAAAATTTATCAAGATAATTTTTTGGGAAAGGAATGGTTGCCACAGAAAGAATAAAATCAGGCTTAACGATTTCTGCAACCTTTTCAATCGTATCTAATGGAACTGATTGGCCAAGATATACTGTTTTAAAGCGTCTTGATTTAAGCGCATAGTTATATAATAAAAGACTCATTTCGTGTAGCTCATTGTCAGGTAGGAAAAGCAAAATTGTTCCATTGTTTTCTTCATCAGGATTTTTTAACCCATCAATAGCCACAATTAGTTTTTGCCTTACCATATTAGAGACAAAGTGCTCTTGAGCCGGATTAATTCCCCCGGTTGACCACATTACACCAATTCGCTGGAAAAATGGAAAAATCACTTTATGAATTGTATTTTCAAAACCAATTCGGAGTATGCTGGTCGAAAAAATTTTCTCAAAGAATGATTCGTTCATATCAATCATTCCGATTAAAAGGTTGTCAATTAGGTCTTCGTTCTCCGTGCGAACCATATTTATTTCAGAAACTTTACTCATAATTTCTGAATCATTCATTCTGGCTATCTTCGAAATCTTTATACCATTTTTATTAAGAATGCTGATGTTTAGAATTCTTTTAAGATCTTCATTGGAGTAGAATCTGATATTAGTGTCCGTACGATCAGGTTCAAACAATGCATATCGTTTTTCCCATATGCGCAGTGTGTGTGCTTTTATTCCAGAAAGTTTTTCTAAATCTTTTATTGAAAAGTTTGCTCGTAATTTCATAATTGCAAATATGGCAATATGTTTAACATATTTATAAATATGATAAACAAAATTAATAAGCGTGTGCAGTATCATTTAAATGATAATGTGCACTCTTACATCCTATCAGATTCAGAAAAAGAGTCCAGATACTAACTAGGAAAAAACAAGGAGGATAAAAACATATTTCTCATATAAAAAAGAATTGCAATAAGTATATTCAAATCAATTGAGTACTGAACATAATTATTCGTCAACAATCAGTCATTCCAATCAGGTTTCTGTTGTGGGCTCCTTCTGAAAGCATACAGCCTGATATCCTGAGTTGCAAAATGCGATACACAAAAACAAAACTCAATAAATACTTAATTAATTTTTGCAGCGCAACTTGCTGACTTCTTAAATTAAATTCGCTCTTATGAAGAAATTAATTTTAACATCTGCTTTATTATTTTTTACAATCAGCATTTATGCTCAAACTCAGCTCAAAAATTTTGACCAGTTGATGAATGCATTGAAAGCAGGAAAGGATGTTCGTGCAGTTATTCATTATGGCAAATGCGAATTGTATTCCGAAGGAGTGAAAGAAGACAAATCTCCGGATGCCATTGGCGGAATGAAATTCGATACTTACGAATATTTTGACAGCAGTGTGTTCAAAGGAAAAATTCCATCGTTTGTTACAACCTCTCAAACCGTATTAATCAATCACCCGAAATACGGATATGTTTTCAACTATGTGAAAATTAAAATTAGGATAGATGGCTCTGTTGAAATATCGGCAAGGTATTTAAAGCAAAAGAAATTTTCATCAAGATATAAGGTTGTGATGGATGAAACTTTTAAAGGAAAAATAAATGATGGGAGTAATGATGGGGCAATATTTTTTTATAGTAATTAAAAATTAAAGCGCAGCTGCCAGCTAATTCTCGATCGCGCTGTTAAATCTTAAGCACTAATTAATTCTGCTGATGCGGATCAAAATCAAAAGTTAATCGCAAAAATTTAACAAAAGAATTATTGCAGCTGTTTGTGCAGTAACTCACCTTCATTAGTTCGGATTCAATATTAATCCTGATTAATTTGAAATGCTGAAGAGCAAGTTAGGCCAGTGATTTCTCCAATGAAACACACGCAGCTTTCACCTCGCCGCTAAGTGGCGGATTGAGTTTGCACACTTTCACTTTAACATGAAGTGGCGAGTGTTTCGAAAAAACATTTGCAGTAATTTCTTCGGCATAAGTTTCAATCAGCTTCGCTGGCTTCTTCACTACTGAAGAAATAATTTCATAGAGTGATTCGTAGTTAATGGTTTCAGATAAGTTGTCGTGATGTTTTGCTTTGGAGATTTCAACTTCAATATCTACGGTGATGTCAGAACCAAGAATTTGTTCTTCGTCGTACCAGCCAAGTGGCGAGTGAAATTTTATTTGCTCCAAAGAAATTATCATGAAGTCGTGTTTAAATGCTTAATGTTTTTTTGAGTTGCGATTCATCTTTCATCCCTCATCCTTCTTCCTTCTCTCTCAGAATTTCATTTTCCATCATTGAATAAACTTTATCTCTCAGCATTGGAATATCATCTGTTGCCAATCCGTTCACTGCTACCTTATCGAGATACACTGCTGTTGATTTTCCGGGTGTGAGTTTAAAGAAAGAATCGCGTGGCAAAATATTTTTCACTCCATGAAAAACAACCGGCACAATCGGAGTTTGTGATTCAATGGCAATTCGGAAGGCGCCATCATAAAACTTGTTCATTGCATTCTCTGTGTAGTTGAATGTTCCTTCCGGAAAAATCATGATGCTGATCTTTTTCTCCAGCACTCTCTTTAAAACACGAACACTCTTCGCTCGGTTTTCTTTATCACTTCTGTCCACCCAAATTACTCCGTATCTGTAAATCCATCCGAAGAGCGGAATGCGGCGCATCTCTTCCTTGCCAAGCGCGCGAAACTGTCCGCGTAGCGTAAGCATGGTAACCGGCGCATCGAGATAACTGTCATGATTTGCAACATAGATAAATGAAGTTCCCTGCTTCGGAATTTTTCCTTTCACTTC
>DMRR01000267.1 GCA_003455275.1 Bacteroidota bacterium
GAAGTGATGATTGACTCATCCATCACCTGGAACAGCGACCGCATCACTCCTACCGGAAAAAAATTGTTAGAGAATTTCGGACTCGGAACACCCAACCGTCACGAAGGAAAATTCGGAATGGAAGAAATCGCTCACAGCAAGTGCCCGCATTGCGGAAGCGAAAACACAACGATGAATTCAATTTTCGGAAGCACACTTTGCCGCAGCACACATTTCTGTTTTGACTGCAAGCAGGCGTTCGAAAGATTTAAACCAGTGTAGAAAATATTTTTTCAGTCAATGAAATTTCTCCTCCTGATTTTCTTCTCTTACATTTTCACTTCGCTTCATGCGCAGTCAATTGACTCACTCATTGTTCATGCAAAACCCGGAACTACTGTTGAGCAATTCAATCAGTTGCTTCAGACAAATAAATATGTGCTTGTAGATTTTTATGCCGACTGGTGTGCGCCATGTAAAAAACTTGCACCCATTATTCAGGACATTTCAAAAGAATATTCTTCAACTGTTTTAGTCATTAAGGTGAATCAGGATGAGAACAAACCGCTTTTCGATTTGCTGCAAGTATGGGAACTTCCAACTCTTCGAATTTATCGGAATGGAAAAATCTTATGGTCGGGAGAAGGGTTTTTTCCGAAGGAAGTGATTGAAGAGCAACTGAAATAGTGAAATTTTCAGTCTTCAGCATTCCGGTTTCCGCCTCTTCTAATTGTTTATAAATATTTCCAACTCTTTACTTGTTGATGTGAAAGGCATAATTGACTTTCGTTCCCCTTCCTGAATTGGTTCAGGATGAACACGATTAATTTTTTTAAGAATAAATAATAAAGTTTATGGCAAACATTCCATCAGAAAAACTCAAGGCGCTCAAGCTCGCAATGGATAAGCTTGACAAGGATTATGGAAAAGGAACAGTAATGAAACTTGGCGACCAAACTATTGATGCAATTGAAGCAATTTCTACCGGCTCACTTGGTTTGGATATGGCGCTTGGTATTGGCGGCTTGCCAAAAGGAAGAGTGGTTGAAATTTATGGTCCTGAATCTTCAGGTAAAACCACACTTGCTACACATGTAATTGCCGAATCACAAAAGAGAGGAGGCATTGCTGCATTCATTGATGCAGAACACGCATTTGATAAAAGCTATGCGCAGAAACTTGGAGTGGATGTAGAAAATCTTCTCATCTCTCAGCCCGACAATGGTGAGCAAGCGCTTGAAATTGCAGACAACCTGATTCGCTCCGGCGCAATTGATGTCATTGTGATTGACTCGGTGGCCGCTCTTGTTCCGAAAGCTGAAATTGAAGGCGAGATGGGAGACAGCAAAATGGGATTGCATGCGCGACTCATGAGTCAGGCGCTTCGCAAACTCACCGGTACGATTAACAAAACCAATTGTCTTTGTATTTTCATTAATCAGCTTCGCGAAAAAATTGGTGTAATGTTCGGCAACCCCGAAACTACAACCGGAGGAAATGCGCTCAAGTTTTATGCTTCTGTTCGCTTAGACATTCGCCGCCTTGCACAAATCAAGGAAGATGAACAAGTGATTGGAAACAGAGTGAAAGTGAAAGTGGTGAAGAACAAAGTGGCACCGCCATTTCGCTTTGCTGAGTTCGATGTGATTTATGGCGAAGGTGTGAGCAAGGTGGGTGAGATCATTGACATGGGAGTGGAAATGCAAATCATACAAAAGAGCGGCTCGTGGTTCAGCTACGATGGAAACAAACTCGGTCAGGGTCGCGATGCGGTGAAACAATTGCTGCTTGATAATCCTGAAATGATGGAAGAGATCGAAGGAAAAATTCGTGGCAACCTTTCTTCAAACGGAAATGTTCCGGTTGCGGAAAAAAAGGAAGCATAGAACCTCGTAACCGAATAGTGACATATAACGATTTTGTTGCTATTTGATTTCAAAAATTAAAGTCCCAATTCAGAATTCTGACTTGGGATTTCTTTTGAATACAACCCCTGAAAGGTTTTTACCTATAAAATATTTTTTCATGAACAAAGACATCGAATCATACTACAACACTCATGAAGAAGAAGAAGAGAAATAAGTTTACACTCTTCTTTCAGCATAAATCAGTCGTCACTTGTCCGATACAGAAAATAAATATGGCACGCACACCCTGTTTGGTTTCTCGAAAGAAATCCAGTGGAGGGTTACAGCAAGTTGAAAAGTTGTATCCTACTTTTATTCTGGAGCGGGCAATCGTTTGATGAAACTCCTTTGCAAAGAGAAGGAAGTTTTAAAGCAGCGGAAATAAGATTCACTTCTGCTGCACAGATAAACAAAAAAGATTTGATTCGGTTTCTTGAAAAGACAAGAACCATCCAATGGGGTTACAAAAACATTGTGAAGCGCAAGGGCGTGCTTGATCGTTTGAAATAATTTTAAAAAACGAGTAATTCATATCCGTATTTACTAATAACTATTAGCAGATAACAAATAACCTTTCTAAAGTCCCCAATATGTAAACTGCTTAATCTTATTTCTAAAAATTCCTTTTACATCCACAATTATTCCGCCGCCATTCATAATGGTCTTGAAATAATTTTCATCGAGGGATAAATATTCTTTGTGATTCACGGCAACGATGATGGCATCATACATTCCGGTGGGCTGCTTCACTAATCCGAAACCGTATTCATGATTGAGTTCTTCACTGTCAGCATGCGGGTCGCTCACTTCAACAGTTACGGTGTAGTTCTTCAACTCATTCACAATATCAGCAACCTTGCTGTTGCGGATGTCAGTTACATTCTCTTTGAAAGTGGCACCGAGAATTAGTATGCGCGAATTGCTTACATCTTTGTGTGCTTTCGTAAGTAACTGAACTGTGCGTCGCGCCACATACGGTCCCATGTCATCATTAATTCTTCTTCCTGAAAGAATCACTTCCGATTCGTAACCGAGCGCATTCGCTTTGTAAGTGAGATAATAAGGATCAACACCAATGCAGTGACCGCCTACAAGTCCCGGATAAAATTTCAGGAAGTTCCATTTTGTGCTTGCAGCTTCAAGCACATCGTAAGTATTGATTCCGATTTTATCGAAGATGCGTGAGAGTTCATTCATCAAGGCAATGTTCACATCGCGCTGCGTGTTCTCAATAATTTTTGCTGCTTCCGCAACCTTGATTGATGAAGCGCGATGAACACCCGCTTTGACAACTATCTCATAAGTTTTTGCTATCACATCCAACGCTTCAGCATCACAGCCTGAAACTACTTTCACAATTTTGGAAAGGGTATGCTCTTTATCTCCCGGATTAATTCTTTCGGGAGAATAACCAAGTTTAAAATCAGTTATGTTTTTCAAGCCCGAAATACTTTCCATCACCGGAAGACAATCTTCTTCTGTACAGCCGGGATAAACTGTTGATTCAAAAACTACATAGTCACCTTTCTTCAAAACTTTCCCTATCGTGTCGCTCGCGCTGAGCACCGGTTTCAAATCAGGAACATTGTGTTCATCCACCGGAGTGGGAACAGCCACAATAAAAAACTTTGCAGTTTTTAGGTCTTCAATCTTATGTGTGAAAAGGATATCGCATCCTTCAAATTCTTTTTTATCAAGTTCACTGCTTGGGTCGATTCCCTGCTTCATCATTTCAACGCGCCTGGCATTGATGTCGAATCCAATCACAGAGATTTTACGGGCAAACTCCAGAGCAATCGGGAGTCCTACATATCCGAGACCAAGCACAGCAAGTTTTTCTTTTTTCTGAATTAACTGCTCATATAAGTTTTCCATCACATTATTTTTTTAAAGTAATCGTAAGTAATTTTTAATCCTTCAGCGCGTTGAATTTTTGGTTCCCAATTCAAAAGTTTTTTGGCTTTTGTAATATCCGGTTGGCGTTGTTTGGGGTCATCTTTGGGCAACGGTTCGAAAATAATTTTTTGCGAAGTTCCGGTCAGCTTAATAATCTCATCAGCAAATTGGCGAATAGTAATCTCATCCGGGTTTCCAAGGTTAACCGGATTAATTTCATTACTGAATAGAAGCCGATAAATTCCTTCTACCAAATCACTAACAAAACAAAAGCTGCGAGTCTGGCTGCCGTCTCCGTAAATGGTTAAATCTTTTCCAGATAATGCCTGGTAGAAAAAATTAGGAAGCACTCTTCCATCATTCAATCTCATTCTCGGGCCATAAGTATTGAATATGCGAACGATGCGCGTTTCCAATCCATGATAAGTGTGATAAGCCATGGTAATTGCTTCCTGAAATCTTTTTGCTTCATCATAAACTCCGCGCGGGCCTACAGGATTTACATGCCCCCAGTATTCTTCGTTCTGGGGATGCACGAGTGGATCACCATAAACTTCGGAAGTAGAGGCAACAAGAATGCGGGCTTTCTTAACTCTTGCCAATCCAAGCAGGTTATGTGTTCCAAGCGACCCGACTTTCAGGGTTTGAATTGGCATCTTCAAATAATCAATAGGGCTTGCCGGCGATGCGAAATGTAATATGTAATCCAGTTGATCAGGGACATGCACGAACTTTGAAACATCGTGATGATAGAATGAAAAATTTTTTTTGGGAAAAAGGTGTTCAATATTCCTTAAGTCACCAGTAATGAGATTATCCATTCCTACCACCTGAAATTCTTCACTAACAAAACGGTCGCATAGATGCGAGCCAATAAAACCAGCGGCGCCCGTAATTAGAATTCGTTTTGACATTTTGTGACTCTCAAATTGGGAGGCGCAAAGAAAACAAGAATGAATTCATTTGATTAGTCGATAGTAAAATTTCATTTTCCGATCAAATAATAACAGCAAGTTGTAAAAAAATCGCGAACAAGGGGAATGGATTTCAAAACCGGAATTTGTTTTCGCGGTTTTAATCCGAATTTGTATTTGTAAATCGGGTTGATGAGAAATAACTCGCGCTTCAGAATTTTCATATCAGCGCCACGCACACACCGTTCGAAACGATTGATTGAAATTTTTGTATCGTGAACTTCAAGAAGGTTGGTAATAGTTCCTTCGCTCTGAAGAAAAATATTTTTTAAAACAAATTTGTAAATGTTTCGATGTAGAATGTGATAGTAAGGAAGCTTACCAATCTTATTAGTCGCAATTTGCTGATGACCGCCGAAAGGCATACACCATGGTGGAAATCCGAAAAAGATGATTCCGTCATTTGCTAAAAACAGTTTCAGGATTTTCATCACCGCTTCCTGGTTCGGCAAGTGTTCTATCACATCTTTCAAAATCACTAGATCAAATTTTCCGCTGAACTCCTGCTGAATTTTTTCATCATAAAAATTTCCGACGCGCAAATCGAGTTTGTAATCGCGGATAAAATCTTTTGCATATTCCTTTCCCCGAATGATTCTGTTCTCCCACAACTCAAGCCCTGTGCAATTTGCGCCAAGTTCAGCAAAAGCACAGAGCACTCCGCCTTCGCCGCAACCGACTTCTAAAACATTGAGTCCGGAAATATTTTTTTTCACTTGCTGAACAAAGGGCACCACATATTGCCTTGCATTTTCCAACTGCTGTTGGAACATAACCTGGGGTTTACCATGGTGAGCGAGAGACAAACTTTATATCAAAAATTAGAAATCAAAAATCAAAAAACTATTTCCCATCAACAACCTCGCGACCAATACTGTTGTAATAAAATCCTGCTTCGCGCATTTGATCCAAGCCGTAAAGATTTCTTCCATCGAAAATTGTTTTTGTTTTCAAGAGTGAAGAAATTTTTTCAAAGTCAGGCGTGCGGAACTCAGCCCACTCGGTAAGAATGGCAAGTGCATCTGCATCTTTAAGCATTGCATACAAGTCAGTTGCAAATTCCACTTGGCTTCCAAAAATCTTTTTTGCATTCTCCATTGCTTCAGGATCGTAAGCAATCACGCTGCAACCTTCAGCCAGTAAATCTTCAATGATGTAGAGTGAAGGAGCTTCGCGTATGTCATCTGTGTTTGGCTTGAACGCAATTCCCCACAGTGCAATCTTTTTTCCTTTGAGGTTCCCACCAAAATGATTTTTGATTTTGTGAACGAGCACATGCTTTTGAATGTCGTTCACTTCCATCACCGCATCCAGTATTTTGAAATCATAATTGCTCGAGTGAGCGGTTTTATGAAGCGCCTGCACATCTTTCGGAAAACAACTTCCGCCATAACCAATTCCGGGAAAGAGAAATCTTTTTCCAATACGGTTATCACTGCCAATTCCTTTGCGAACCCAATCTACATTGGCTCCAACTTTCTCGCAGAGGTTTGCAATTTCATTCATAAAAGAAATGCGTGTAGCGAGGTAAGAGTTTGCTGCATACTTCGTCATCTCTGCACTGCGCTCATCCATGAAGATGATTGGATTTCCCTGCCTCACAAATGGATCATAAAGCTGCCCCATCATTTTGCGCGCTTTCTCACTCGAAGTTCCAACCACAACTCTATCCGGTTTCATGAAGTCCTCCACTGCAATTCCTTCGCGCAAAAATTCAGGATTCGACACCACATCAAATTCCACTTTCGCATTCTTCGCAATTGCTGCATGAACTTTCTCTGCAGTTCCAACCGGCACAGTGCTTTTATCAATAATCACTTTGTAGTCAGAAATAATTTTTCCTAAATCATCCGCAACCCCAAGAATGTAAGAGAGGTCAGCACTTCCGTCTTCACCCGGAGGAGTGGGCAGTGCGAGAAATAAAATTTTCGACTGCGAAACTGCTTCACTCAAATTGGTAGTGAACTTCAGTCGCCCGCTTTTCACATTGCGTTCGAAGAGCACATCGAGGTCGGGTTCGAAAATTGGGAGCTTGCCATCGCGAAGCATTTTCACTTTCTCTTCGTTGATGTCAACACAAATCACATTGTTGCCTGTTTCAGCAAAGCAGGTTCCGGTTACTAATCCAACATAGCCCGTTCCAATTACAGCGATATTCATTGTTGTCTGATAATTATTGTGTGAGGTGAAAAGTCAAAAGTGAAAATTGAAATCTCTAATAATTCGCGTTGAAAAAAATTGAAATGAAAATTTTTCTGCGACATGCTTTCACCTTTGACCTTTCACTAAGTTGTTAAATCAATCCCAAAACTGAGTCAGAAATAAATTTCAATTGCTCTTCATCCATTTCGGTGTGAATGGGAAGCGAGAGCACACGCGGCGAAAGCCACTCTGTATTTTTTAAATCACCAAAAATGCGCGCGCCCTTCTCAAATGCCTTTTGTTTATGGCAAGCAAGCGGATAATAAAGCATTGTCGGTATTCCACGCTCTTTCAATTTCTCAATCAACTGCGCACGATCCACATCATCAGAAAGAATCATCGTGTATTGATGATACACATGATGCGCATAAGGCGCGAGATAAGGAGTTGTAATCTTTGGGTGATTTGCAAATGCTTTATCATAATAATCTGCAACCGCCCGGCGTGCATCGCAGTATTCATCCAGGTGCTGAAGTTTCACTCTTAGAATAGCTGCCTGCAAAGTATCGAGGCGGCTGTTGCATCCAACCAGATCATGATAATATTTCACGCGCTGCCCGTGATTGGCAACCATCTTCAGTTTCAAAGCAAGCGCATCATCATTCGTAAACATGGCGCCGCCATCACCATAGCATCCTAAATTTTTAGATGGGAAAAAAGAAGTGGTGGACATAAGAGCCATCGCTCCGGTTTTCATTTTCTTTCCGCTTGAAAAGGTGTAGCTTCCTCCGATAGCCTGTGCGTTATCTTCAATCACAGGAATGTTGTGCTTCGCAGCGAGCGCAAGAAT
>DMRR01000025.1 GCA_003455275.1 Bacteroidota bacterium
CCCACTTGCTCACCACGCAACTTGCCACCGCATTTCCTACAACATTAATTCCTGATCGCCCCATATCGAAAAGCCAGTCTACTCCAAGTAACAGGGTTAATCCTTCAGCCGGAATTCCGAACATTGAGAGCGTTCCTGCTATTACAACAAGGCTTGCTCTCGGGACCCCTGCAACTCCCTTGCTGGTAATCATTAATATTAACATCATCAACACTTGCTGGGAAAACGGAATGTTCATATGATAGGCCTGTGAAATACTTATGGTCGCAAAAATCATGTAAAGAATACTGCCATCAAGATTGAAAGAATAACCAAGCGGTAAAACGAAACTTACTATTCTGTTGCTTACTCCAAACCTTTCAAGACCAAGAATTGTTTTAGGCATCGCTGCTTCGCTGCTGGCGGTTGTAAATGCTAGCAACATTGGCTCGCGTACATGAGCAAGCAATTTGAAAAAATTAATTCTTAGAAGACTGCAGAGGATAAAAAGCAGAAGCACGAATAGAATTAATCCGCCAAAAAAACAAGCGATGATTTTGGCGTAGCCAGATAAAACCTGAAGGCCCTGCAAAGTGATAACTGCAGCCGTTGCTCCGAAAACCCCAACTGGCGCTACTTTCATTACATAGCCGGTTACTTTCAACATTACATGTCCTATTGCATCAAAAAAATCAATAATGATTTTTCCTTTCTCGCCTATCGAAGCGGTGGCAATTGCAAAGAACAAAACAAAAATGATGATCGGAAGAATTTCATTTTTCGCCATCGCATCTGCGATACTTGTTGGGAAAATATGCATGATAAAATCATGGAGGTTTATTGCGGATGATGAAACCTCTTTTGTTACATCGGCATTTTCAAGATGGAGGGCATCGCCGGGGTGAAAAATATTTACTATGAGTAATCCTGTAAGCAAAGCCATTAGCGTTGCGCTCATGAAATATGTAAGTGTTTTCAATCCAATTCTTCCTACAGTTTTGAAATCGCCAACTTTCGCTATCCCTGTTAAAAGAAGACTGAATACAAGGGGAGCAATAATCATTTTAATCAAGCTAAGAAAAATGGTACTCAGGATTTGAATATTGTCAGCAAAGGCTTTACGGTCTTCCGGATTTGCGTATGCTTGTCGGCAAAAATATCCTGTCATCATTCCGGCGATCATGGCAATGATGATTTGTGTAGTCAGATTAATTTTCTTCATTGACACAAAGAAAAGAATAGAAATTTTTTGATCTGATTTTTCTATTTGTTAAATAGAAATGCTGAAACTGTACTTTCAGAATAAATTCATTTAAGTTGAAAGGCGGTATAAGGTCATTGTAATAATGAATAACAAAAAAATTCCTGTTAGAATAACATTGTTTTTTCTGCCGTAAGAAATGTTCTTGCTTCGTTGGTAAGATATAATTGTCCAGATTGAAATTCCGGCTAAAACAGTTGCACTAATTAAGACGAAAATTTTTTCCTCACTTTTGTAAAATACACCTAGTGCCAAAAACGATATCACATTAAATAACAACTGAAGCCAGACGAATCCGGATACCCATTTTTTGGAAACGATTGGCTTTATTTTTTGAAGCGATTCTTCAAGTATTTCTGAATTATCAATTTGATCTGAGATAATGATTCTGTCATAAACAGATTTCCCTTTGATCAGGATGATACCGCTTTTATCTTTAATAATTTCCTGAACATCCTTATGCAGAATCTCTGCTGTTGGTGTATTAAGCTGCTCCCGTATTATGGAATCAGGGGATATATACAATAAATAACTCTCAAAAACTTTTTTCTGATTTCTGATTGCAAGAACGATCACTATTGAAAACAGGATAAGAACCAAGGGCAAAGTTGTAACAAAGGCATCCAGGTCAAATGAGTTTGAATAAAGGCTTGTTAAAACAACAAAACTCATAATCAGAAAAATTCTTGGAGTGCTTCTGAGGAAAATTTTGCGACTTACTTTTTTATATCCATCCTGCTTATTTCTGTAATAACCATCGGCCAGCGGGCCAGCGTTTTGGTTAGATAACTGAAGTTCATCCAGAAGTTCTTCCATTCAATAATTTATTTTGATCAAACATACTGTTGAAATTAAGTCTGTAGTATCTATCAAATTTTTAGTCTTACTTCTCAGCATAGTTTTTTACAAAAAAAAATTTTGCTTACATATTTACTGCCATGAAAATAATATTGATGGTTGGAACAGGAAGTTTTATTGGAGGTGTGTCGCGTTACCTGTTGAGTTTATTAATAAAAGAAAAAATTTCTGGCGTATTTCCATGGGCAACATTTACAGTAAACATAATTGGCTGCTCACTTATTGGACTTGCCTATGTGATGATGGAAAGGCACAATCTTGCTGACGAATGGAAATTATTTTTCACCACCGGAATTCTTGGCGGGTTTACTACATTTTCTGCTTTCTCATTTGAAGGGGTTCAGCTTTTTCGTGAAGGGCAAATAGCAATAGCCGTGGTTTATACAATGACAAGTGTAATTGTAGGATTGCTATCAACTTATTTGTCTTATAAATTCTCTGCAAACCTGTACGACCATTTGTAGGAAGTATAACTAGTTTCTTTCTTTGAAACATTCTTTACATAATTTCGCGCCACCTAAAACAACTACTGATGAAAATTCAGACAACCAGAATCGTTACATTGATTCTGATAATTTTTGCGACCAGACTCTCAGCTCAGTCTGTTGTGTTCTCTGAGATAAATTACAATTCGGACTCAACGGTTAACTCAGGAAACTGGGTTGAACTTTACAACACAACGAATGCGTCAATTGACATTACAGGATGGAAAATTCAAAATTCACTTGCAGCTTCCTATACTCTTCCTTCCGGCACTAATCTGTCTTCTCATGCGTACCTCGTAGTGGCGCAAGACCTGGTTAAGTTTAATTCAATTCATCCCGGTATTAGTAATTTGATTGGCCCAAGCAACCTGGACCTTGATAACACTACTGATCATCTTCAGTTACTGAATGCTGCAAGCGCCATTCAATATGAAGTAACATACTTCGACACATTGCCTTGGCCGAAAGGATGCGATGGATGGGGGAGAACCCTTGAGAATGGAAACTACGCAGGAACTCCAAATGATCCTTCAAATTGGTTTGATGGCTGCATGTTTGGTTCTCCGGGAGTCGCTTATACTCCTTGTAACCCCGATATCGTTTTTAGTGAAATCAATTATAATAGTGCTGTTCTTTTAGATGCAGGAGATTGGATTGAATTGCACAACACAACCTCTGCACCATTTAACCTGAATGGTTGGATTCTGAAAGACAGTAAGGATTCAAATCAGTTTATCATTCCAAATGTTTCTATCCCTGCAAACGGCTATCGCGTTCTTGCAGCTGATCTTGCAAAATTTTTGACTCGCCATCCAAATGTTACGAATCTGAATGGCCCATTCAATTTTGCTTTTAAAGCAAAAGGTGAAGCTCTGAGATTGGTAGAGCCAAATGGTAAAACTCATTTCTCAGTTTTATATAATAATACTGCACCATGGCCCACAACACCGGACAGCGGCGGTTATACACTGGAGCTGCTTGATGAACATGGAAAAATGGATGATGGTAACAATTGGTTTGCCGGCTGTCTTGAAGGCTCTCCCGGATGGCCATACGCCCCTGATTGCAATGAAGGTGTGAATAATGTTTTCGGAAATGAATTTTCACTGACACTTCTTTCAAACCCGGCAAGTGATTTTATTTCATTCCAGTTAGTGGGTCTCGATCCAAAAAATGATTACATGATTTCAATTCTGGATTTGATGGGAAGACAAGTTGCACTTAGACCGGCATACAATGGGAATCATTTATTTTCTACGCGCGATCTTGAACCCGGGATTTATTTTATCAGAATAAGTTCAGGAAATTTATCGCAATCAATAAAAGTGATTGTTCAGAAATAATTTTCGCTAATTAATATGAAACTCCAACGCCTTTGGTTTGTCTTAATTTTATTTTTAAGTATTTCTTGTAAAAAACAGGCGGGCTCAGGCGGAACATCAGCTATTGAAGGAAAAATTTTTGTAGCGCTCTATAATGCTTTTACACCTGTAGATTCTTTTTATTCAGGAAAGGAAAATATTTACATCATTTATGGAAGCGATAATTATTTCTCTGATAAAATTGAAAGCAGCTACGACGGCACCTTTCGATTCCCTTATCTGAAGAAGGGAAAATATACACTGTTTGTTTATGAAGATTGCCTCAATGGAACAGATTGTGATGGAGGGAAGAGGGTAATAAAAAAGGAAGTGGAAATTACATCGAACAAGCAGACATTAAATGTTGGTGATATAAGAATTGAAAGACTGCAGTAAATGCTAACCGAAGAATTTGTTTCAAAAGTCAGAACAGCTTTAAATGAAATGCAATCTATTTCACTTTCAGAAATGGATAGTGTTGAATTAATGAATCGGTTCGATACTAAATACATATTTTCAGCGGAGCGGTTATTGGAAATTCTTACACTAGTGAAAAATGATTACCGCGTTCTGGAAGTAAAAGGAGTCCGGCTTAGTCGATACAACAATCTTTATTTCGATACAAGTGACTACAAATTTTTTAACGAGCACCATAACAAAAAAGCAAACCGGCTAAAGGTGAGATACAGGAAATATGCTGACAGCGGAGTTACATTTTTTGAGGTGAAGAAAAAAAACAATAAAGACAAAACAGAGAAATACAGAATCAGTTGTAGTGAAATTCCGGATAACCTGGATGAGGCGGCTAAAGAAGTTCTGAAAGGACTATCTGCCGGACTGGATGTCAATTTACTAATCCCTATTCAACGAAATGATTTTTACCGGATGACATTGGTAAACACCCGAACCTATGAGCGCGCGACAATTGATATTGATCTGAGTTTCCGTAATAATGAAAATAAAATTTCTCTTCCCAATCTGGTAGTGGCAGAAGTAAAGCAGGATGTGCATTCTGGCATTTCTCCGATTTCAAGAAAACTGAAAGAAGAAAAAATTTACCCCACATCAGTCAGCAAATACATATTAGGAGAATTGCTCCTCAACGATTCGCTTAAGCGAAATAATTTTAAAACCAAATTGCATAACATAAAAAAAATAGAACATGCACTTTCTGCTTAATCAGGCAATTGAAATTCACAATTACAAAATATTTGACTCAGCGGATTTTTTTGATCTTGTGATCCGCTATGGATTCAACTTCCTCATAACATTTGTTATTGTCCGACTGATCTACTTCCCTATTTATCGCAATAAGGATTATCTGTTTACCTACTTCATTTTTAACAGCATCATTTTCATCATCATGTATATCATGAATAATGTAAAGATGGAATTCGGAGTTGCATTTGGATTGTTTGCTGTATTCAGTATTCTGCGATACCGCACAGAAGATATCCCTATCAAGGAAATGGTTTACCTCTTCCTTATCATCGCTATTGCATTGGTGAATTCGCTTAGCACTAAGAAAGTGAGTGTGGCGGAAATTCTTTTCTCCAATGTAGTAATCGTGGGAATGATTTACGCCATGGAACATCTCTGGTTGATGCGCAATGAGAATTATAAAATCATCAACTATGAAAAAATAGAAAACATAAGACCGGAAAACTATGAATCATTGCTTGTTGATCTTCGGAGCAGAACCGGACTTGATATTCATCGGGCTGAAATTAAAAATATTGATTTTCAAAATGACACAGCGCGGATTACCATTTTTTATTATGTGGGTCCTCAGAAAAGGGACTAACCTTTTCCGGAAAAAAAATTGCTGTGAGTAAGAAATTATTTTTACTTCTTGTTCTGGCTTTCTATTGTTCATCACTGCAGGCTCAGGATATAACCGGAAGCGGGGTGTGGTTTGGAAATGATTTAAAATATTTGCCTTCAAAAAAAATTGACATCAATTTTAGTTGCGAGTATAGGGAAGTGGTAACTCCACCACAATTTGGTGCACTTCTTTTTGAGCCGTCATTAGATTATAATTTCAGTAAACACTTAACTCTATCGGCCGGTTATCGTTTTGACATCCGTCAAGATTATTTATTTCGTCATAGAAGCTTTGCTGATATTTCTTACGACGCAAAATTGGTAAAAAAGATTTCAGCAACTTTTAGAATGAGATACCAGAAAGATTTTCAGATAGGAGAGTTTAATGACAATTATCTGCGTCCGAAACTTTCTGTAAAGTATAAACTTTCAAAAAAAATTTCGCCATTTGTCTATGGTGAAATTTTTTATCACTTATGGTTCAAAGGAAATCAGTTTGATGATATTAGAATTTCAGGAGGAATAAATTATGATTTCACTAAAAAGTATTCAGTCAAACTTTATTACCTGAACGATAAAGAATTTAATGTCTCTTTCCCGCTAACCCAAAGCGTTATTGGAATTTCTTTCGGCGAAGATTTCTGAAAACAAATTCCTATTAGTCGCCGGCAGGCTCCCACAACTGAATCTTATTTCCTTCGGCGTCAAGAATGTGAACAAACTTGCCGTAATCATAAGATTCTAGTGCATCGCAAATTGTAACACCTTCTTTCTTCAACTCTTCCAACAGAGATTCTAAGTTTTCAACCCGGTAATTAATCATGAAATTACTGGCTGATGGTTCATACATTTTTGCTTTTTCTGTATTCACATTCCATTGAGTGAGCCCTTTCTTTTTGCCATCTTCATCTTCATACCACTCAAAACTGGCACCATACGGACCTGCATTCAGCCCCAGATGCTTGTTATACCATTCTTTCATTTTCTCCGGGTCTTTGCATTTAAAAAATATGCCGCCAATACCAGTTACTTTTTTCATGTTTATTATTCTTTTTTAATTAGATGATTTTCTTTTCAGAATCAAGGAGCTGATAACAGTAACCACCAGTCCTATTGGTAAAATCTCTGTGTAGGTTACCAATGCATTCAGGAATGGATTATTCAAAATTGTACTCATGCTTTCAAGTTCTTGAGATTGCTTTTGAATTTCATCGGCAGTGGCACCGCTGTTTCTCATTTCGTTCAACATGTTAGCAGAATATTTTTCGGCAAAATCAGGTATGAACCAATAATAATCAATTAGCCACGACACCACATAAATAGTGGAAGCAATCAGCACAATCATAATTCCGATCTTAAATGATTTGCCAAAAGTGATAATACCTCCGTTGTAGTTATTTCGATAGTTGCGAATTCCAACAAACACCAAGCAGAAGGCAATGAGCATGGAAGCATAACCAATGAACATACTGGTATTGTAATCAACGCTGCCTTCGCAGTGACTCAGGTTGTTCATAGTGTAAAGCATAAAGCCGGAAACAAGTGCACCGGCGATCAGTCCGTAGATGAGAATGTTCTTTTTCATTTGTTATTTATTTTTTATGATCGCAATTATGACTGATGGTACTTTTTCTTCATTCATACTTTCGGACATATTTTAAAAAAACGCTTTTAATCATACTAAAGTAGGTATGATCAGGGTATTATTTTTAACTGCCTCGCTTTTTCAATTGCTTGCGTGCGGCGCTTCACATCTAATTTTGAAAAAAGATTTTGGTTATGCGACTTAACTGTACTCAGTGAAACAAAAATGGCAGCAGCAATTTCGTCATTACTGTGACACTGTGCCATCAGGTTCAGTATTTCCAATTCACGCTTGCTGATTTCAAGTTGAGAAATGAGTGAGCTATTCCGAACAAAAACCTCCGGACGCGAAACCTCTACTTCTTTCTCAATTACTATTGTTTCAATTTTTGGTTTTGAAAGTTTGAGTGCAAGCCAAATTCCAAGAGCAGTAAATATTATGGCAATCAGCCCGGCATAAATTTCAAATAAGTGGTCAAAAATTATCAGGCGAAGTTCCAGCCATTTCAACAAAAACAGAAGCGCAGCTAAACTGATGCTATATAGAATAGTTGACTTGTGTTTAAAAAAAAAGTCTTCATGACTTGCATGGGACAAATATTCAACTCTGGATCTGAAAATGCATGCAGATTCATTCTCTAATAAAAATTTCCATTCAATCCACCACGCTAATCTTAAGCATATTGGTGGTTCCCTTCCAGTGAACCGGCATAGCGGCTGTGTTGATGACTATGTCTCCTTTTTTTACCCTGCCAAATTCCAGCGCAATGTCTTTTACATCTTCAATCGTTTCGTCGGTACTCACGAATTTTCGGTATTCAAAAGTTTCAACTCCCCACACAAAACTGAGGGTACTCAGTAACTGGGTGTCTTCCATGAAAACAAGAATTCGCGACTGTGGCCGATAGCTGGATATCATAAATCCAGTATAGCCGCTGCGTGTCATGCTGATTATTGCTGCAGCATTTACATCGTCAGCAATCTTGCAGGCGTTATAACAGATTGCATCGGACAAATATGTTTTGCTGTTAATGTCAGGTACTTGCTTTTTGTTATAAATGGATTCCTGTTTTTCAATTGTAAGTGCAATGTCTTTGATCGTTTCAATTACGCGAACCGGAAAATTTCCGGTTGCAGTTTCAGCACTCAGCATCAAAGCGTCGGCACCGTCGAAAATTCCATTTGCCACATCATTGATCTCGGCACGGGTAGGTCGCGGGTTTTCAACCATGCTCTGCATTATTTGCGTAGCTATGATCACCGGCTTAGAGTGCTGAATACATTTTGTAATAATTGTTTTCTGAGAAATTGGAATATCCTGCTGTGGCATTTCCACTCCCAGGTCGCCGCGTGCAATCATTACAGCATCACTGGCCATGATTATTTCGCTAATGTTTTTTACAGCTTGTGGCTTTTCAATCTTCGCAATCACCTTTGTGTTTTTTTGGCTTCTTGAAATAATTTTTTTCAGCTGGTGGATATCATTTGCGGAGCGAACGAAAGAAAGAGCAATCCAATTAACATTTTGTTTCAATGCAAAGTCGAGGTCTTCTAAATCTTTTTTAGTCAGGGAAGGAAGAGAAATATCAGTGTGTGGAAGGTTAACACCCTTACGGCTGCTGATGATTCCGCCATTGACGACCACACACTTCACAGTATCTTTTTTGTTGGTCGAAATGACTTTCAATTCAATCTGCCCGTCATCAATTAATATGCTGTCATTTTGTTTTACTTCCGCTGCAAATTTTTTGTAATTGACAAAAATCTTTTTTGAATCACTGATAATTTTATTGGTGGTCAGAAGCAGTTCGCTTTCATTTCTTAAATCTGCTTCGTCATTCAGCACCTCGCCAATCCTGATTTTCGGACCCTGTAGGTCAGCAAGAATTCCTACATGAGTTTTCAAATCTTCATTTAGCTCGTGGATCGAATCAATTACTTCCTTATGCTGTTCATGAGTTCCGTGAGAAAAATTGAGCCGAAAAGTGTTTACACCCGCCTGCATAAGTTTCTTCAACATTGCTTTCGATGAAGAAGCCGGACCAACCGTTGCAATAATTTTTGTTCTTGTTATGCGGGACATAGATGCTGATTTGAAGATGAACTGATTTGAAGATTTGAAGATGAAGCAAAGTTGTCTTTGAAAATTTTTCTTTCTCAAAATGATTTTAACGCATCTGAACTAACAGTATGCTTATAGCGCAACACGCATTTTCAAATCTTCAAATCTCCAAATTTGCTAATCAGTATTCTCTTCCTTGTCAAACGGTAACAAAAAAAACAGTGGAACCATTGCATATATTACATAACACAGCATCAGATTCACGAACGAAACCGCGATAGCTATATTCAAAAGCATTGGAGCCAGGAAAAATGAACGGCGCACATTTTTCCTCACTGATTTGTAATCATACTTCGGCAGTAAATAATATTTGCTCATGTGTGCATACATGCCCACCTGTGTATATGCAGCGCAAGTAACTACAATGCCGAAAAATAAAACGGCAAGCCGGTTATGCGGATACTCGCCCATAAGCGCAACCGGAAAAGGTATGAAGCAAATGAAGAAAAGAAGAATGATGTTCAGCCACACTACTGCATAATCAATCTTATCAGCAATACGAAAAAGATTGTGATGCTGAACCCACATTACCGCCACAAAAAAGAAACTGACAACCCAACTTATAATTTTTGGAGCAAGTTCTTTCATGGCTTCCCAGAGTTCCCTGCTGCTTTCACCGTTTTCGATATGCGGAATTTTTATTTCAAGAATCAGCAGCGTGATAACAATGGCAAAAACACCGTCACTGAATGCTTCAGTTCGGCTTTTATTTAATTTCCAGTGCCGGAATTTTTTTCCTAAGCTCATGATTTAATGCCACAATGATACTCATAGTGTTTGTTCTGTCATGCTGTTGATTACAATCTCATTCATCTGATTAAATTCGCGGCACAAAAAATAATTTACGAGGATGGCATTCGACATCGAAATGATAAAGAAGGTATACAATCAATTTCCTTCCCGCATAGAAGCTGCAAGAAAACTAACCGGAAAACCACTCACACTAACAGAAAAAATTCTTTACGCACACCTGACAGAAGGAATTCCGTCGCGTGTGTATGAGCGCTCAAAATCTTATGTTGATTTTGCTCCGGACAGAGTAGCCATGCAGGATGCAACAGCGCAAATGGCTTTGTTGCAATTCATGCAAGCCGGCCGCCCAAAGGTTGCGGTTCCTTCTACAGTTCACTGCGATCATTTGATTCAGGCGGAAGTTGGAGCGGCGGCAGATTTGGCAAAAGCAAACACACAGAACAAGGAAGTGTATGATTTCCTTGCTTCGGTTTCAAATAAGTACGGAATTGGTTTTTGGAAACCCGGCGCAGGAATTATTCACCAGGTGGTGCTCGAGAATTATGCTTTCCCCGGCGGAATGATGATTGGAACTGACTCACATACCGTGAATGCCGGCGGACTTGGAATGATTGCGATTGGTGTTGGCGGTGCTGATGCATGTGATGTGATGGCGGGCCTTCCGTGGGAATTAAAATTTCCGAAACTCATTGGAGTGAAGCTCACCGGAAAACTCAGCGGATGGACTTCTTCAAAAGATGTGATCCTAAAAGTTGCAGGAATACTCACTGTGAAAGGAGGAACCGGTGCCATACTCGAATACTTCGGCGAAGGAGCAGACAGTCTTAGTTGCACTGGTAAAGGAACCATCTGCAACATGGGCGCTGAGATAGGAGCGACTACTTCTGTTTTCTGTTATGATAAAAAGATGAGTGATTATCTGAAAGGAACTTCGCGCGCAGACATTGCTGCAATGGCAGATTCAATTGCTGAACACCTTCGCGGTGATGCTGAAGTTTATGCTTCGCCTGAAAAATATTTTGATCAGGTGATTGAAATTAATCTCGATGAATTAGAACCTCACATCAACGGACCATTCACTCCAGACCTTGCATTTCCGCTTTCAAAATTTGCAGCAGCAGTTAAGGAAAATAATTGGCCTGCAGAATTGGAAGTTGGGTTGATTGGCTCGTGCACCAACTCTTCTTATGAAGACATTACCCGCAGCGCATCAATAGCAAAACAGGCAGTAGATAGCGGACTGAAATCAAAATCTGAATTCACAATTACTCCCGGCTCTGAGCAAGTTCGTTATACAATTGACCGCGATGGTTATCTCGGTATATTTGAAAAGATGGGCGGAGTGGTGCTTGCAAATGCTTGTGGTCCCTGCATCGGTCAGTGGGCGCGCCATCGTAAAAACACTGAACCAAAAAATTCTATCATCACTTCTTACAACAGAAATTTTGCGAAGCGCAATGATGGAAATCCAAACACTCATGCGTTTGTTGCTTCTCCTGAAATAGTTACGGCTCTGGCAATAGCGGGCAATTTGACATTTAATCCAATGACTGATTATCTGACAAATGAGAAAGGAGAAAAAATAAAATTGAACGAACCACTCGGAATTGAACTTCCGGTAAAAGGTTTTGCAGTGGATGACGCCGGTTACCAGGAACCTGCTGCCGACGGTAGTTCTGTGCAAGTAGTTGTTTCTCCAACCTCTGATCGCCTTCAATTGCTCGATGCATTTGCTGCATGGGAAGGAACTGATTTATACAATCTGAAACTTCTTATCAAAGCAAAAGGCAAGTGCACAACAGATCATATTTCAATGGCGGGTCCGTGGTTGAAGTATCGCGGGCATCTTGATAATATTTCTAACAACATGCTCATTGGTGCCGTGAATTTCTTCAATGAAAAAACCAACTCTGTGAAGAACCAACTCAGTGGTGGCTATGATGAAGTTCCGAAAGTGCAGCGTGCTTACAAAGCCGCAAACATTGGAAGCATAGTTGTTGGTGATGAAAATTATGGCGAAGGAAGTTCGCGCGAACATGCTGCAATGGAACCACGGTTCCTCGGTGTGCGCGCAGTGCTGGTGAAATCTTTTGCGCGCATTCACGAAACCAATTTGAAGAAGCAGGGAATGCTCGCTCTCACTTTTGCAAATCCAGCCGACTACGATAAGATAAAGGAAGACGACACCATCAGTATTCTTGGATTGACTTCCTTCGCTCCCGGAGTTGCACTCACACTTTCATTGCAACATGCCGACGGTAGCACTGATGAAATAAAAGTGAATCACACTTACAACGAACAACAGATTGAGTGGTTCAAAGCCGGCGGCGCATTGAATATCATTCGAATGGCGCAGGCGAAATAATTTTTACTTCACCAATTTCATTTCATCCAGCAGGTAACCCGCTCCGGCAAATTTGTCGATGAGAAATAGTGTGTATCGGATGTCAACAGAAACATTGCGGCAGATATCAGGATTGAAATAAATATCACTCATCGTTCCTTCCCACACGCGATCGAAGTTGGTACCGATTAAATTTCCATCAGCGTCAAATACAGGGCTGCCGCTGTTTCCGCCGGTGGTGTGGCAGTTGGTGATGAAGCATGTGTGAAGTTCCCCATCAGCATCAGCATATTGACCAAAATCTTTTTGTTGAATAAGTGAAAGAAGTTTTGATGGAACAGTATAAAGAAAATTTTCAGGATTGTTTTTCTGAAGAACTCCATCTGCTGTTGTGAACCATTTATACTTCACGGCATCGCGCGGGAAATAACTTTTCACCAGACCATAAGAAACACGGAGTGTTGAATTCGCATCGGAATAAAAATTTTTCTTTCCATTCAAAGCAAACAACTGAAACTGCATGTATTGTTTGTTAAGAGAATTTATCCTTGTGTTTAATCTGAGTATTACAGGAAAATATATTTTATCATAAGATTCCTTAATACTTCGAGCAAGAAGAATAATCGGGTCAGAAGCGAGTTTAATTTTTTTTCCGAAGGTGAGATTCTGAATTGAAGAAATTGCTTTTTCAGAATTTGAAATCACACTTTTTGAAAAAAGAAATTCAACATAAGCATGAACATCATTTTTGAACTTTGCTAAATCAAGTGAAAGTTGTGTTGGGAAATCTTCTCCCTTCATGTCCGTCAGGAATAAATTTATTAGCGCTTCGGTTACTTTCTTGTCAAGCGAAGGATTATAATCTTTGTAAAAATCCTTTGCACTGTTTAACAAATCAACTTTCTTCTGACCTAACGAGGACAGTAATTCTGGTGACAATGCTTCGTCAATTGCATCAAGCCATTTCTCTGCAAATGAAATCGTTTCACTTCCTCTCAAAGCTTCATTGAAATAATCTGCGACGGGTTGAATAATGCTGAGTGTGTCATAGGCAAGTTTTAATTTCGTGAGCAACCCTGTCCATGGCTGGAATTCAAAAAACTCATTCGTAAGTCCATCGAGTGAATCTTCTAATTTTTTCTTTCGCTCTACAACATTGTATTGCTTTAATCCTGCAATTTCTCCCTGCCACTTCTTCCAACTATTTGCAGCGCCGGAATATTTTGCTGCGTAATGAAGATTAATGGTATCACTTTGTTGCATAGCATTCATCCATATGTTGAGTTTCACGGTGCGGATTTTTACCCGTTCCGGATCAGAAATATTCTGAATGAAATCAACTGCATAAGAAGAAATATATTCAGTAGTTCTTCCGGGGAAACCATACACCATTGCGAAATCACCTTCCTTTTCTCCCTTCAGGGAAATGGGGAAATAATATTTCGGTTGATATGGAATGTTGTCGGCAGAATAGTTTGCGGGCTGATTGTTTTTGTCAGCATAAATTCTGAAGAGAGAAAAGTCACCCGTCTGCCGGGGCCACATCCAGTTCTCATCATCACCACCGAAGTTTCCGATTGATTCGGCAGGCGCACCAACGAGGCGCACATCGTTGAATGTTTCACTGACAATTAAGATAAACTGATTGCCGTAATAAATAGGACGAACAACAGCACCGTAGTTTGTTCCGGCAACTGATTGCTTGCTGATTATTTGTGAGAGAGAATCAATTTTCTTTGAGCGAATTTTTTCATCAGAAATATCTTGAATGAATGGAAGAATTTTTTCTGTTACATCTTCCATCCGAATAATGAAAGTTACACTTAAACCTTCACACGGAAATTCATTGCCGCGATTCATTGCCCAGAAACCATTCTTCACATAATCATGCTGCGCATCGCTGTGTTCCTGCACATAACCAAAACCGCAATGATGATTGGTGAGCAACAAACCTTCACCGGAAATCATTTCTCCTGTACAACCACCACCGAACAGAAGAACTCCATCTTTCATACTTGTGTTGTTCACTGAATAAATATCTTCTGCAGAAAGATGACAACCTTCTGATTGCATATTGCTGATAGCTGTTTGCTGCAATAGAAACGGAAGCCATAGGCCTTCGTCGGCGCGCGCAATAAAAGTGAAAAGTGAAAGAGCGAAAAGTGAAAATATTTTTTTCATATTCTATTTTCCTAACTCCGATTTCAGGTAATCAATCACTTTCACTTCTGTTGCATCTACTTTTCTGATTTCAGATAAATAGAATGAAACCCAGTCGCACAGGTGAATCAGATAGAGCGTGTTTTCAATTGCACTTTCTCCTTTTGAGAATATTTCAATAATTGTTTTAGCGTGCTGAGAAATAATTTTTTTGTTGATGTCAATTCGCATTTGATTTCGTTCGTAATCATTTTCATTTCGTAGAAACACCACGGCATATTTTCCTTTCTGTGTCCAACCCACCAATTCATTATGGTTCATTTCAGGAATTACATGATGCCAGCAAAGCACTTTTGCATTTTCATTCAACTGCTGGCGGAAGCGAACGGCTGCACCTTCATATCCTGCGCATCCGTAAATCACCGGAGTTTTTTTGTTCAGTTTTTTTGCAACGCGCACAGCTTCCTTTCGAATCTTTTTTTCATTCTTATCCAAAAGTTTTATAGCACTTTTCACACCTTCTTCAAAACCTAAATCAATTAAGCGGTAATGAAAAAGTAT
>DMRR01000030.1:0-5974 GCA_003455275.1 Bacteroidota bacterium
AAAAAAAGGAAAAAAAAAAAAATTTTTAATAAAAAAAAATTTAAAAAATAAATGCTGTTCACTTGCACAATAAAATTTTTCTTCCCATAAAACCAATGTCCATAAATGATTTCAGGAAAAAGGCGATTTATTGATTCAAGATTTAAATGAATCATTGGTCGAACAGGAAATCAACCTTCCTAATATTTAATGATCTCTTTAACTCGGAGTAAAAAAGGATTTCCCGGATTTATAATGATCGATTGATATCAAACTGCTCAAGATAATCTGCCACTCGGCGAAGGAAAGATCCGCCGAGTGCCCCATCAACTATTCTATGATCATAAGATAGAGACAGGAACATCATATGACGAATCGCAATTACATCTCCCTGTGAAGTTTCAAGCACTGCTGGTTTTTTCTTTATTGATCCGGTTGCCATAATTGCAACCTGAGGTTGATTGATAATTGGCGTGCCCATCAGGTTGCCGAATGTGCCTACATTAGTTATCGTGAAAGTTCCTCCTTCAATTTCTGCGGGTTTCAGCTGAGCATTGCGTGCACGCCTGGCCAGATCATTTACCTCCCTTGTAATGCCAACAAGATTTTTTGTATCAGCATTTTTGATAACAGGAACTATTAAATTACCGCTTGGCATGGCAGCTGCCATTCCAATGTTGATGTCTTTTCGGCGAATGATTTGAGTTCCGTTTACAGATGAATTCACGAGTGGAAAATCCTTTATTGCTTTAACAATAGCTTCTATAAACAGAGGAGTAAATGTGAGTTTCTCTCCTTCTCTTTTTTCAAAATCTTTTTTGACTTTTTCTCTCCACAAAACAAGATTTGTTACATCTGCTTCTACGAAACTTGTAACATGCGGACTTGTATGTTTACTCATTACCATATGTTCGGCTATGAGTTTGCGCATCCGATCCATTTCTATTATCTCTACATTTCCACTCACAGAAATTTCCGGTTGCTGATATACAGGTTGAGCTGTTGAAATATTTTTTGCTTCTGAAGGAGCAATCTGCGCTCCGCTTTTTCTATTGCTTACATAATTAAGTATATCCTTTTTAGTGACCCGGTTTTCCATACCTGTTCCAGCTATTGTTTCCAACTCACTCATAGCAATGCCTTCACTCTTTGCAATATTTAAAACGAGCGGTGAGTAAAATCTTGCTCCATTGCTATTGCCGTTTGCTGATTGCGGTGCGCTTGCCACTGAAGGAGTTGCTGAAACTGATGTGGAAGAAGAATTTTGTTTTGCGGTGGTAACAACGGTTGCTGCCGGAGATGGTTTTGGAGAAGTTGCAGCGCCCGAAGAAATTATGGCTATTGGCTTATTCACTGCAATTACATCGCCTACTTTGTAAAGAATTTTTGTGATTGTTCCTGCAAAAGGAGATGGCACTTCGCTATCAACTTTATCAGTAGCAATTTCAAGAACCGGTTCATCTATTGCAACTGCATCCCCTTCGTTTTTCATCCACTTCAAAATAGTAGCCTCGGTAATACTTTCTCCCATTTTGGGCATAATCAATTCTACTTCTGCCATTGTAAAAAATTTGTGGGGCGAATGTAAGGGAAGAACTTTTCGGTAAAAATGCTATCAGTTCAAATAGGAACGCTCTTGTTTAATTTCTTCAAGAGGATTCTCATTATAGTTTCTGATGGTATTATAAAGCGTGTCGCGTTCGATTGGGACTTTATTCACTTCCTGAATCAACTCAACCAAATCGCGAGTATTCATTGAAGGATTTTGTTCTTCTGCTCCGGCCATGGAATAAATTTTAGTTGTGTCATCAATGGTTCCGTCCATATCATCCACTCCAAAGTTCAGCATGAGCTGTGCATTGGTTCTCCCGAGCATTGGCCAATATGCTTTTACATGATTAAAGTTATCCAGAAAAATTCTGGACATTGCATAACACTTCATATCTTCAATGATTGTTGATTCCGAAACCTCACTCATTTCGTTATCCTTATTTCTGAATTTTAGTGGAATGAATGTGTTGAATCCGTGGGTTCGGTCTTGCAGTTCACGCAAAAGATTCATGTGATGAATGCGATGAAAATAATTTTCAATGTGACCATAAAGCATGGTTGCATTCGAAGGAATTCCCATTCTGTGTGCAGTTTCATGAATGCTCAGCCACTCTTCAGTGCTCGCCTTATCATGACAGATTTTATTTCTGATTTCTTCATGAAAGATTTCTGCACCGCCTCCCGGCATTGAATCCATTCCTGCATCTTTCAATTTCTGTAATCCCTCTGCAATGGAAACTTTTGCTTTGCGAAACATGTATTCAAGTTCCACAGCAGTAAATGCCTTTACATGCAAATCGGGCCTGTGATTTTTAATATCACGAATCAGGTCACAGAAAAAATCAAGATTCATTTTTGGATGAACTCCTCCTACAATATGAACTTCAGTAACTGCAATCCCATCATACTTTCTTACAATGTTCATCATCATTTCATGAGTCAATTCCCAGGATTCATTTTCTTGCTGAATTAATCTTGAATAAGAACAGAATTTACAAGTGAAAACACATTTGTTAGTTGGTTCAATATGGAAGTTGCGATTAAAAAAAACAGTATTTCCATTTTTTCTTTCACGAACATAATTGGCCAGTGAGCCGAGTAAGCCTATTGAAGCATTCTCATATAAATGAAGAGCCTCTTCAACAGTAATTCTTTCAGACTCTAGTACCTTATTGCTAATTCTTTTTAACTCCGATGAAATATTTTCATCATTAATTATTAGATCTATTCCTGTAGGTGAATCAATTTTAACAGCCATAAATAATTGGCAAAAATACCTTCAACTTTATTTGAAGCTTCAACTATCTGTGAAACTCTAATCGCTTTCCAAAAAAATTCTCGTTGAACAATCCATTCTGATATACGATATGTCCATTTACGAAAGTGTGTGTTACCCTTCCTCGAAATCTGTGTCCTTCCAGAGGGCTCCAGCCGCACTTATAATAAATATTATCGGGATGAACGGTCCACTCTTCCTGCGGATTAACAAGAGCAAGGTCTGCATAATATCCTTCGCGAATAAATCCTCTGTCCTTCAGGCCAAAACAAATTGCCGGATTGTGAGCTGCCTTCTGTGCAATATCATAAAGAGTTAGTTGCCTGTTTTGCCAGAATTCTAATAACATATTCAGTGAATGCTGAACAAGCGGAAGCCCGCTTGGAGCTTTGAAATAATTAATATTTCCATCAGCGGCGCGGGTCATTTTTTCCTCAAGAGTGTGAGGTGCATGATCAGTGGCTATGACATCAATAAATCCTTCCTTGAGCGCCTGCATCAATTTAGGTTTGTGTTCCGGACCTTTTATAGCCGGGTTACATTTTATCAAAGAACCAAGTGTTGCATAATCCCTTGAATCAAACCAAAGATGATGAACGCATGCTTCTGCAGTAATTTTTTTCTGGGCAAGCGGAAGATCATTGCTGAAAAGAGCAATTTCATTTGCAGTTGATATATGAAGGATATGCAATCGTGAATTATGTTTTCGCGCAAGTTCAATCGCCAGCTTTGATGAGTCATAACATGCTTTCTCATCACGAATCACCGGATGAAACTTCATTGGTATTGCATCGCCATATTGCATTCTAAGCGGGATAGTATTCTCTTTTATCCGCTGGTCAACTTCGCAATGCGTAGCAATAAGCACCGGGGAAAATTTAAAAATGTTTTCAAGCGATTCAGGATTGTCGACGGCAAGGTCTCCAGTGCTGCTGCCCATAAAAATTTTTATTCCGCAAATTTTTTTCGGGTCTGTTTTTTTTACCTCTTCAATATTTGAATTGGATGTCCCCAGAAAAAAAGAGTAGTTCGCTAATGAATGCCGCGAAGCAATTTCATATTTCTGTTCAAGCAGCTCATGAGTAGTGGCCGGTGGAATCGTATTTGGCATTTCCATAAATGAAGTGGTGCCTCCGGCTACTGCTGCCTTTGCTTCTGTATAAATATTTGCCTTGTGAGTCATACCCGGTTCGCGAAAATGAACCTGATCATCGATCAATCCCGGAAAGCAATAATGGCTCTCGCCATCAATCTCGCGGTGTAATTGCTTAACAGAAATATTTGAATCAATTTTTTCAATGCGTTCATCACGAATTAAAATATCCACCGGCTTTATGGTGCCTTCGTTTATTACTTGTGCATTGCGAATGATGGTGACTGACATATGTGCAAATAAAAAAACTCATGTCGAAAGTATCTCTGCTATTCTCAGCAAATTCATATTGATGTCCAGGTTGTGCTTGGTTGCCTTTTCAAAAGGAGTGTATTCAATGTCGCGGTGAATCACTCCGACCATCACATTTTCTTTTCCGTCAAGCAATGCTTCTACAGCAGCTACACCTAATCTGCTAGCAAGCACCCTGTCCATGCAGGTAGGATTTCCTCCACGCTGCATGTGCCCTAGAATAGAAACGCGTGTGTCATAAAAATCAAAATGTTCTTTCACTTGTCTTGCTACATCATATGCGCCACCGGCTTCCTCGCCCTCAGCTACCACTACAATAGAAGAAGATTTATTCCGCTTCCAACCTTTTTCTAAGATGGAAATGAGATGAGAAATATTTGTTTCGGTTTCGGGAACAAGAATCGCTTCTGCACCACCCCCTATTCCACTTCGCAAAGCAATGAATCCTGCATCGCGACCCATTACCTCCACAAAAAATAATCGGTTGTGAGAGTCTGCTGTGTCACGGATTTTATCGATCGCTTCCATAGCCGTGTTTATGGCGGTGTCATATCCAATTGTGAAATCGGTTCCGTACAAATCATTATCAATTGTACACGGAACGCCCACCGTTGAAATATTGTGCCGCATCCGGAATTCGAATGCTCCGCGGAATGTTCCGTCGCCGCCAAGTGCAACAAGTCCGTCAATGCCGTGCTTCTTCAGATTTTCAAATGCTGTGTTCATTCCTTCTTCGGTCAGAAATCTTTTGCTGCGTGCAGTTTTCAAAACCGTTCCTCCGCGCTGAATAATGTTGCTTACTGAATGAGAGGTGAGTTCATTCATATCGCCATCAATCATTCCTTCGAAACCGCGGCGAATACCAATTACTTTTTTGTTATGATAAATAGCAGTACGCACTACCGCGCGAAGTGCAGCATTCATTCCCGGTGCATCACCGCCTGAAGTGAAAACGCCAATAGTTTCCATCAAATAAATTTTAGAATTAAGATTTTAGAATTGAGATTATTTGACATTAAAAGATTTTTAAATTTCAGAATAACTAATTCTTAAATATTCTTAAATCTGAAATCAAAAATCTTAAATTTTTTCGTAAGTGTATTTATGATGAATCAGATCCGGAGTTTGAAAATCAAGAACCAATTTTCCGTTGAGTGAAGATTTGATGGTGAACATTTTTGTTTTCCTGGAAGTGCTGCCGGTGAAATAAAGTTGCTTATAGTCGATCACTAATTTGTATGTGCCGCTTTCTTCTTTTCCGTTCGCCATCATCTTGTATGTATTGTCGGCATTAATTTCTACATAATCATTTCGCTGAGTAGAATCAGGAGCTGCCAGCACCCCAAATTCATCAATGCCTTTGAACAGCCACTTTCCGATTATCCTCTCATTGAGCGGAGGATTAGTGGTTTGGGGAGTTGTTGTTGTGGTTTGTGAAAAAGAAAAAAGTGAAAAGTGAAGAGTGAAAAGTATTAGTCCGAAGAATTTTTTTCGCATTTGAAAAAATGTTTTGTGGTAGTAAAAGTAAATGAGAAGCTGAATTCATTACTTAAAGAAATTTTCTTTGTGCGCATGACTTTGTATTCCGCTTTTCAAAAAATGATTTCATCACTCACCACTGAGTTTGGCTTTGATGAAGCAGAAGCAATGGCACGAATTGTTTTTGAAGATGTGTTTAGTATTCTTCCTTCAGCAATTGTATTGGATGGAGAAAAAGAATTTTTGCAGGAAGAAAAGTTGAATGAAATAATTTCCCGATTGCT
>DMRR01000030.1:6355-6851 GCA_003455275.1 Bacteroidota bacterium
ATTCCAAGACCGGAAACGGAGGAGCTTGTTCAGTGGATTGTGGAAGCCTCTCCAGCTTCGGTGTCCCTCTCCAAAGGAGAGGGTTTTAATACAGACTCTTTTAAAATCCTCGACATCGGAACGGGAAGCGGATGCATCGCGATTGCTTTGAAGAAAAATATTTCTGCGGATGTGTTTGCAATTGATGTGAGCGCGAATGCACTTGAAGTTGCAAGAAGAAATTCAGAAAAACTTTCAGCAGAAATTCATTTCGCACTTTCAGATATTTTGGAATTGAAAAATCCTTTTGGTGAAATTCAGTTTGACATCATCGTGAGCAATCCACCGTACATTTCAGAAGATGAAAAAAATTCTTTGGATAAAAATGTTCTTGCCTATGAACCGCATGAAGCTCTCTTTGCAAAAGGAAATGATGCGCTGATTTTTTACAAAGCAATAATTGAGTTCAGTAAAAAATATCTTAAACCAAATGGTAAACTTTTTTTCGAGATCAATC
>DMRR01000242.1 GCA_003455275.1 Bacteroidota bacterium
TAAAATCATTGTCCTTTGTTTCGGGTGCTGATGATGTAAGCACATATCGCAGCGTATCCTGCAATCCCGGAAAATCAATCAAGTATTCGTGCAGCCACACCGCCCAGTTGCGGGAAGTGGAAAGTTTGTCTCCTTCCAGATTCAAAAACTCATTTGCCGGAACATTATCAGGAAGAATAAATTCTCCATGTGCATGAAGTATGGTTGGGAAAATGATGCAGTGAAAAACTATGTTGTCTTTTCCAATGAAGTGAAGCAATCGGGAATCAGAATTCATCCAATACTTTTTCCATTCATCATCACTTTTCACCTTTAACCTTTCACCTTTCACCTGAAAATATTCTTTCGTCGCGCTGATGTAGCCAATCGGTGCATCGAACCACACATATAAAACTTTATGCTCTGAATCCGGCAATGGAACTTTCACGCCCCAATCTAAATCGCGCGTCATTGCACGCGGATGCAAACCACCATCAATCCAGCTTTTGCACTGGCCATATACATTCGGTTTCCAATCGTCTTTATGATTTTCCAAAATCCATTCGCGCAACCACGGCTCATATTTATCGAGAGGCAGATACCAATGCTTCGTTTCTTTTTTCACCGGAGCATTTCCGCTGAGAACGGAAACAGGATTCTTCAATTCATCAGGCGACAAACTAGTTCCACATCTTTCACACTGGTCACCGTAAGCTTTTTCATTTCCGCAATTGGGGCAAGTGCCCATAATGTAACGGTCGGCAAGAAATATTTTTTCCTTCTCATCATAATACTGCATTGAAGTTTGCTCCGTGAATACTCCTTTGTTATAGAGGTCGAGAAAAAATTGCTGCGCTGTCTCGTGATGAATTTGATTGGAAGTGCGCGAGTAGTGATCGAAAGAAATTCCAAACTCTTCAAAACTTTTTTTCATCAATGTGTGATATTTCTCCACAAACTGGAGCGGTGTGATTCCTTCCTTTCGCGCACCGAGCGTGATAGGAACACCGTGTTCATCACTTCCGCAAATGAATAAAACATCATCACCTTTCAATCGGCGATAGCGCACATAAATATCAGGCGGCAAGTAGGCGCCTGCAAGATGACCGAGATGAATACCGCCATTCGCATAAGGCAATGCTGCCGTTACCATATATCGCTTCCACTTATTCTCCATTCAAAAATTTCACTCTGTTGATTCGCGGATAAATATATGTTTACTAGAAGAATTGATTTTCTTATATCGAATAAGATTTTTCAGCCGTGCATTTGCACTGATCTATTTTCACCCCCGATGAGTGAAATAATTTTTCCTTCTTCATTGAAGAAAGGCGACACAGTAAGAATCGTTGCAACAGCAAGAAAAATTTCTTTGGAAGAAATTCAACCGGCAATAGATGTGTTGAATAGTTGGGAGTTAAATGTTGAAGTTGGTGAATCAATCGGGAAAGAAAATTTTCAACTTGCAGGAAGCGATGAAGAACGACTCCATGATTTTCAAAACGCAATGGATGATAATTCTGTGAAGGCAATTATCTGTGCACGCGGCGGTTACGGAACAGTTCGAATTATTGATGAAGTTGATTTCCGCAAGTTCAGTAAAAATCCAAAATGGATTTGCGGTTATAGCGACATCACGGTAATTCATTCACACTTGCTCAGCGTTTATAACACTGCATCATTGCATTGCACAATGCCGGTTAGTTTTTCAGGCAACACGCCCGAATCATTGCAAAGCATGAAATCGATTTTGTTTGGTGAAAAAAACAGTGAGAAGATACCAGCTAACAAGTTGAATCGTGAAGGCATTGCTGCAGGAAAGTTGTGTGGCGGAAATCTTTCCTTGCTGCAGAATCTTTCGGGAACAGTTTCTGACATTGACACCACTGACCGCATTTTATTCTTCGAAGATGTGGATGAATATCTCTACCACTTCGATCGCATGATTCAATGGCTGAAACGAAGTGGCAAGCTGGAGAATCTTGCAGCATTAGTTGTTGGCCATCTTTCTAAAATGAAAAACCTTGATGAAAAAAATCCTTTTGGAAAGTCTGCTGAAGAAATTATTGCTGATGCCGTAGGTGAATATGATTATCCGGTATGCTTTGGTTACCCTGCCGGCCATGAGAATGATAATCGCGCTTTAATGATTGGAGGCAATTATTCATTAACGATCAATTCCGGATGGAGTGAATTAAAAATGACTTAAACCCCTCTTTGCAGCATTACGATTAAAAATATCGTCTATTAATAAAATCGTTTTATGAATAAAGTAACTATAACAGTGTTCTTGATTTTATTTTCAGTTCTGTTGTTTTCTGTTTCATGTAAGGAACGGAACCAAAAAATTGACACTTTGAAAGAACTGTATAAAATCTATTCCAATGGAGAAATAGATGAATGTTCTCTTAACGGGCAAACTGTATTTACCTGCGGCATCAATGCATACGACGCAGGTTCAACTATATATGATTTGAATGGAAATGTTATTGGTAATTGTGACTACGCTTGGGGTGGCGTAGATACTGTTTGCTTCGAGGTGACAGGCTGCAAAACTGTTTATTGTGTAAAGGATAACATTTGGGGAAAATCTGCAGTTAATCATTATCACCTCAAGTAGAGCGGATAAATTATTTCGTATCGCTAACCATTTGATGAAGTAAAAGTCAACCGTTAAAAATTGTTGCCTAACGATTAAATCCTTGTAGCAAATCGGTTCATGAAAAAACAAGTTGCTGATGGGGTATGATTGTCATCTGAAATTCATATTCATTCCTGACCATAAATTGATTCTAATGCCAGAACAACCGGTGGTAAATATGAGTTGTTAGTAATGAAAAAGAGTCAAGCTTTCGTATGGAAATGAAGTTTCAATCCGTAATGAATGGTCATTAAATTGAAGCATGCATATCGAGCTAAATATATTTTTCCATCGAAATAAAAATTTTCATGCAAGTAAATCCGGTTTGCAGTCGGCGAATAGCGGAATATTGGAAGGGAAAGCTTTAGTTGACAGTGAGCAGTTGACAGTTTACAGTTTTGTTTTGTTCAGTCCTTATCAGTTGAAATTATTTTTGTTTCAGAAAATTTCTTAAGTGTATATCATCAAGATAAAAGGCAAAGTGAAAATTCCTGACTATGTTCAGATACGCGACGATGCGTTTACGCT
>DMRR01000095.1 GCA_003455275.1 Bacteroidota bacterium
GTTTCAGGTTCGGGGGCCTTTAAATTTTTTGATTCATTTCTTTTTCCATCTCCGTTTCCAGGTAATTCTTCTATGTTGTTAGATGATTTACCATTTGGACTTTCAATAATCGAAGGAATACTTTTCGAAGTTTCAGCAAAAACAGTATCTGATTTTGTACGATCCTCAGAAGTTAGTTCTGTTTTCTTTTTATCAATAAGGTTTTGAGAAACCTGGGTGCTATTATTATTTAAAATAAGATTGAGATAAAAAGTAAGGCCGATACAAAACAGAAGTACTGCAGCAATTGCAGCAACTCTTCTGATCGCAATTACTAATTGTGATTTCTTATGGACTTTGCGATTTATCTCAGCACTGATTTTATTAACAGATTCATTTTGTTCGAATGTTGAGAGCATTCGAAATCCTTCCAAAGCATCAGAACATAAATCGCAGTCGGCAAGATGTTCCTCTATTTTTCGAAGACCTGATCTGCTCAGCGAACCTTCTATATAGTGCTGAATATCTTCTTTTGAAAGATGAAATTCCAACCGATGTTCAGTATTGTTATTCATTTGATTTGCTCAAAAGGATTTTCAAATTTCTTTTCCCATTCTGAATAAAACTTTTCACTTCAAGCAAAGAATACCCGGTCGCATCTGAAATTTCTTTATAAGATTTTTCTTTAAGATAGAACAATTCTACACATACTTTTTGTCCATCATTTAGTTGCTGAAGCGCTCCATTCATTTCTTCAAGTTTAGTGTGTTTCCAGTTGACACCATCTAGAGGAGATAATTCTTCATTTTCCATAACTACCGGAAAATCTTTATTCATTTCCTTTTGATTTTTGAACTGCGATTGTTGTTTTCTTAAAATATAAAGGCAATGATTTTTTGAAACGGTATGTAACCAGAATCTGAATTCATTTATTTCATATTGCTGCAGATCTTTTAAGAGTTTCTCAAAGACCTGCATTGTGGCGTCCTCTGCTTCATCGCGGTTCTTCAGATACTTCATGCACACACCAAAAACAAGATGCATATAGCGGTTGTACAAAACAGCTATTACTTCTTTGTCCAGCGTATTTTTATACTGAAGCAGTAACTGTTTATCATCAAGTTCGTGTATGGAGTGAACCTTCTGCAACCTTTTTTGAAAAATTATTCTTCGAAATTAATTCACAGAAATGTGAAAGAAGATTTCTTAGTCTTTTAAAATTCTGTTCACTACTTCACGAAAAGAATAAAATCCTTTTTTATCTATTGCCCATTCGGCCGCAAGAATTGAACCTTCTGCAAATGATACTCTGTCAAATGCTTTATGGCGAATACTTATTTCATCGTGTATTGAATTATAACTTATGCTGTGTTCTCCTACTGCTCCTTCTATGCGGTGTGAAAATATTGGCAATTCATTTTTATTACTTGAATCACCATTTACCCACTTTATGAAATTGGGTCTCTTTCCGATAATTGAATTTGCAAGCGTAATGGCCGTTCCACTTGGTGCATCTTTTTTTTGAGTGTGATGGGTCTCATCAATTCTTACCGAATACTCATTTCTGTTTATCATAAGTGCGGCAAGAAAATCATTGAGCTCAAAAAATAAATTTACCCCTGTACTGAAGTTGCTTGCGTAAACAACGCAACCATCATTTTTAATACACAATTCCTGAAGAGTATTTATTTCACTATTCCATCCGGTTGTACCAATAATAAGCGGCTTATCATGAGACAAAACAATTTCCGCATTTGAGAGAACAGCATCTGGTTGTGAAAAATCAATTACTGCTTGTGCAGATTTAAATTGTTCGCTTAATAAATCGTTTTTGTTTTTCGAACTAATGATTGAAACTATTTCATGATGGTTATTAGCCTTAATAATAGATTCAATCATCTTCCCCATTTTTCCATATCCAATCAGTGCAATTTTCATTTAGAATTTTAGTTGAAGGGTGAGCGAAGTACATGCTTTTCCGTCAGGAGAATTGAAGAAGGCAGGGTGAAGGTTAAAACTCAGATCATCGTTTACATTAAACTTAAACAGATGTGCATCAACCACGGCATCTAAAATATTAAAACCATAAACAGCAACAGCTGAAATCACACTCAGATCAAGATACTTCCTGTAAATTTCTTGTATCTCTGCCATGCGCCCCAAATCATATAAGGAAGGATAGTAAGTTTCTTTATGAATCGGAGTCCAAACGCTGAATGAAATTATGTCATTACTGGCATCAAGATCATTTGCGAAAACATATGCGTCGCGAAAATTTTTATATATAGTGTAGTTGTAGTAGATAAAAAACCCGGCAGTAGCGCCTGCTGAATAAACAATTGGAAACTTCCAATATTTCTTATTGTAAATCTGCCCTGCTCCTGGGATAATGGCAGAAGAGATACCTGCAAACTTTGGTGAATGTTCTTTCGGTAAAAGATGAAATATTTTTTTTGTTGTATCTGTTTGAGAATAGGCATTTGATAAACTCAAAACACCAAGAACCAATGTAGAGAGAATTAATTTTTTCAGATGTCTCATCTGAAATTTATTTTCCTTCAATGATTTCAATTATTCTTTCCAGATCATCATCATTTATATAAGAGATAATGATTTGGCCTTTGCCTTTTAACATTCTTTTCAAATGGATTTTTGCTCCCAGAATAGAATGCAGTTTGTCTTCAACCCGTCGGTATTCAATTGGAAGAGGCGAAACTTCATGTTTCGATGGTCTGCCACGCCGGCGTTTTCCTACATCAGTATTTTCACGAACTGCTTCTTCTACTTTTCGAACCGACCATGCGTTCTTGATTGTTTCTTTAAAAATATGAAGTTGAACAAGCGGATTCTCAATGCTGATTAATGCACGCGCATGGGCCATGCTCAGCGATTTATTTTTTAATGCAAGCTGAATATCCGGAGGCAGCTTAAGCAAACGAAGGTAATTGGTTACTGTACTTCTGTCCTTGCCAACACGCTCTGCTAAATCTTCTTGGCGCAAACCGCATTCATCAATTAACCTTTTATAATTAATTGCAACTTCAATACTGTTTAGATCCTCACGATGCGTGTTTTCAATAAGTGCCATTTCAAGCATCTCCTGATCATTAGCTGATCTTACATAAGCGGGTATTTCTTTTAACCCTGCAAGGTGAGAAGCTTTTAATCTTCTTTCTCCTGCAATGAGTTGAAATTTATTTGCTCCGAGTTTGCGAATCGTAATCGGTTGAATGACGCCATGTATACGAATACTATCAGCAAGCTCTTTAAGTTTAGTTTCATCAAAATCAACACGAGGTTGAAATGGATTAACCTCTATACTCTCAATTGGAACAGTGAAACTCTGACCCTGAGATGTTAAAATATTTTCAGATGAAGGCTTATTGCTACTGAGTGAAGCGTCAATATCATTCAATAGTGCGCGTATACCTTTTCCTAAACCTTCTTTTTGCTTGCTCATTCGCTTAGGTCTAAAATTTTATCCTTCGATTTAATCTTAGTGAAATCATTCTTCTGCAGAATTTCTCTTGCCAGGTTTAAATAATTTAATGAGCCCTTGCTGTCAGCATCATACATAACTACTGATTTGCCAAAGCTGGGAGCTTCTCCCAATCGAGTATTCCGATGAATAATAGTTTCAAAAACTAAATCCTGAAAATGCATTTGCACTTGCTCGACAATTTCATTGCATAGGTTCAGACGCTGATCATACATTGTGAGCAGGATTCCTTCAATAGTCAGGTTCGGGTTCAATCTGGTTTGAACGATTTTAATTGTATTCAAAAGTTTCCCTAATCCTTCTAATGCAAAAAATTCGCACTGTACCGGAATAATTACTGAGTCTGCTGCTGTTAAAGCATTAACAGTTATCAGTCCAAGTGAAGGTGAACAATCAATAATAATGAACTTGTATTCCTTACGAATTTCATCCAATACTCCTTTCATTATTTTTTCTCTGTCGGGATGATTGATGAGTTCTATTTCAGCCCCAACCAAATCAAGATGAGAGGGCACGATATCAAGATTCGGAGTATCTGTTTTAGTAATGCAATCTTTGATTTTCATTTGACCTACCAGGCATTCATAAATACTCTTTTTATTTTTCTTCGGATCCAGTCCCAGGCCAGATGTAGCATTTGCCTGCGGGTCAGCATCTATCAGCAATGTTTTGTATTCGAGAACCGCTAAGCTTGAGGCGATGTTTATTGCAGAAGTAGTTTTACCTACTCCGCCTTTCTGATTGGCAATACAAATTACTTTTCTCATTAATTGTGTTTTGAAAAAGTTGTTGGAAAAATTTTAGTTCGCGCTCAAAGATACTTTTGTGAGACAGCCTGCATCAAGTCAGTTCTTGTTTTTATTCACAAAGTATTCACAACCTAAATTGCTATATCACACAATTGGATTCATCACTTGAAATGAAATAAAGATTGAGAGTAAAAAAATTGAAGATGCACATTAATTCAGTGCAGCTGAAATTTTTTCAATTAATTCCTCAGGCGTAAATGGTTTTACAAGATAATCTTCGGCGCCGAGCTGACGGGCTGTTTCAATGATTCGTTCTTCTCCCATTTTGGAAATAATGATTACCGGAATTTTTCTTGTTTCATATTCAACACTCATGAGGTTGAGTAATTCCAGCCCTGATAAACCGGGCAGCATTATATCCAGAAGAATTAAATCGGGTTTTTCATTCTTAAGAAATTGAATTGCCTGCATTCCATCATCAGCGCTGCTTACTGCATATCCAAGTTGATTAAATTTAGCAATCAGCAATTCACGCATAAATTTATCATCATCCACAACCAGAATTTTTTTCATCGTATCTATAGAAATTAATTTATCTGGCGGTGAAACTAATTAGGAATTGAAAAAGAATTTTCTCTTTTGGAAATTTATAAAATAAAAAAAGCCGCTGCGAATTTTCGAAGCGGCTTTTAAAACTGTAAAAAGTTTTTTTAGCTCAAGTGCTTGTTGATGAGTTTTGCCATGTCGAACATGCTTACTTGTGATTTGCCACCGAATACTGATTTCAGGTTTCCGTCTGCGTTGATCATGCGGCGGTTCTTCTTGTCCTGAAGACCATTCTTCTTAATGTAATCCCACATCTTTTTCACAACTTGTGTGCGTGGAAGTGGCTTGCTGCCAACTACAGGAACCAATGCAGTTCCAATAGTCATTTCTTTCATGAATGCAGCATTAGGTTTACGAGCACTCTTCTTTGCGGCTTTTGGTTTTGCAGCTGCCTTTTTAGGGGCTGCCTTCTTCGCTGCTTTTTTTGCTTTTGCCATGTTTAAATGGATTAGGTTTTTTAATGAGGGTTCGAAATAAATTCCCCTCTGAGAAACTGCATCTTCTCTCTATGTAAAGTTATCTACATAGGGAAAGTGAGCAACTACAGAGGAGAAATCAAAGCGATAAAGATTAAGCTGCCTGTGAAAAATATTTTGTAAGACATGTTTTGCTTTTGTTCTTCGGTTCTCAATTCGGTTTTCTGATTTGTTAATTCACAAGAATTAATTTTGGGAACAAAAAAAAATCAGATGACTAACTTGAATTTTATTGAAGGATTTCACCCGGAATCAAGAATATGGATTTATCAGAGCAGCCGTGAATTCATGAA
>DMRR01000009.1 GCA_003455275.1 Bacteroidota bacterium
CTGAAAATAAAACCTGCCGAAGCAAACGCATATGTAGAGCAGGAAGAAATTACCCTGGTGGCTGATCCGGTCGCAACATACATGAGCAAGGATCAATTAGAAAAATCTATCCGCGACACACGCAAGAAAATGGAACGCGCTGCAAAAGATTTGGATTTTATTGAAGCAGCAAAGTATCGTGATGAAATGTATGCAACCGAAAAGTTGATGAAAGAGCGATTTGGCTAGCGAGGTATTTAATTCGATTCATCATTTATTTTTTTCTTATTAATTTTTAATATTGATTCTTATCATATGTCTGAAGTAAAATCCTCCGCCGCATTTGAATCTGTTTTGAAACTATTGAATCAGCCGCAACACGAAGCGGTTGAACATATTGACGGGCCGGTTCTTGTTGTGGCGGGACCGGGAACCGGCAAAACACAAATTATAGCAGCTCGGATCGGGAATATTTTAACACAAACAGATACGGCACCTCAAAACATCTTGTGCCTCACTTATACTGATGCCGGAACAGTAGCAATGCGAAAGCGACTTCAGGAGTTTATTGGTGCGACAGCATACCGGGTCAACATATATACTTTTCATGCATTTTGTAATGAAGTAATTCAGTCCAATCTCGATTATTTCGGAAAAAGAAACCTGGAACCGATTTCAGAGTTGGAAAATATTGCACTCCTGCAATCCATCTTAGACGAATTGCCGCCAACTAATCCGCTCCGCAGACTGAAGGGCGAAATTTATTTCGAAGCCAACCGGATGAACTCACTTTTTCAGAATATGAAAACAGAAGACTGGTCGGTTGAAAAAATTTTGAAAGCGATCGATGATTATCTGGCTGACCTCACAACACGCGAAGGTTTTGTTTACCAAAGACCCAATCCTAAACTCGGAATTAAAGTCGGTGACCCTAAGCAGGACAAACTGTATGCAGAGAAAAAGAAAATGGAATTGCTTAAATCCGCCGCTCAGTTATTTCCGGTGTATCAGAAAAAAATGTTAGCACTCAATCGTTATGATTATGCTGATATGATACTTTGGGTGGTGAAAGCTTTTCGCGAAGACGAAAACCTATTGCGCAATTACCAGGAGCGTTATCTATATTTTTTAGTTGATGAATTTCAGGATACAAATGGTGCCCAAAATGAAATTCTGAAATCACTGACTAATTACTGGGAAAAACCCAACTGCTTTACGGTGGGAGATGATGATCAAAGTATTTATGAATTTCAAGGTGCGCGCGTAAAAAATATTCTCGATTTCTACGAAGCGAACAAAAATGAAATTAAATACATAGTACTGACAGAAAACTATCGAAGTAATCAGCCCATACTTAATGCAGCTAAGGCGCTTATTGAAAATAATGAGGATCGCCTTGTAAATAAAATTCCCGGACTCGATAAATCGCTCACCGCTGCTCATCCAAAAATGTCCGGATCATTTATTGAGCCTCGAATTGTTGAGTATCCCAATCCCACGCAGGAAAATGCAGGAATAATTAGAAAAGTAAAAATGCTTCGTGAGCAAGGCGTTGCTCTTTCTGAAATCGCAGTGCTTTATCACCGGCATGCTCAGGCAGCTAATCTTATTGAACTGTTTGAGAAAAAAAACATTCCGTATTCGGTGAAGAGAAAAATAAATATTCTGGATCTTCCGCTCGTTCAGAATATCCTCACCACACTTCGGTATATCAGCGAAGAAACACGCCAGCCACACAGCGGAGAGTATCGCCTGTTTGAAATGATGCACTATCATTTCTTTAATATTCGCCCTCGCGATGTTGCTGCATTGGCAGCTTATGCTTCTTCAAAGCGGGATGTATCGTGGCGCGAAATAATTTCTGAACCCAATTATTTTTCCCAAATAAAACTGCGCGACCCGGAAGCTTTACTTCAGTTTGAAAAAAATATTACAAAATGGATTAGCAATGCTGCGAACCTGACTCTTCAAATGTTGTTCGAAGAAATTTTGAACGACAGCGGCTTATTGGTTTACATTCTAAAGCATGATGAAAAAATCTGGCTCATGCAGGTGCTCAATACTTTTTTTGATTTCCTGAAAGATGAAAGCGCAAAACATCCGCGAATTCGGATTCACGAGTTTCTTGAAATGATTGAGAAGATGGAAGCTAACGGGATTCCTATTCCTCTCAACAAAACAGTTTTTGCTGAAGAGGGAGTGAATTTTATCACGGCTCACTCAGCAAAAGGGCTGGAGTTTCAATATGTTTTTCTGATGGGTTGCACAGCCGATAAGTGGGAGAAGAGCCGTAAAGGCGGACATGAGTTTACCTTACCTGACACACTTACTTATACCAGGCAAGACAATATTGATGAATCGTTAAGGCGGTTGTTTTATGTTGCCATGACTCGGGCGAAAGAACATCTGATTATTTCATACCACTCATCAGACAATGGAGGGAAAAATTTAGAGAAGTCAAAGTTTGTTGCTGAAGTGATGGAAGGTGCACGAATAAAAATTTCAGCGGAGCAGATTGATCAAGACGAATTGTTTGAACTGAGTGTGCAGGCGCTGCAGAAGAATCGAAAACCTGTAATTGAATTATATGATCACGATTTTTTGAAATCGCGTGTGGAAGGAATTTCAATGAGCGCCTCCTTGCTGAACAAATATTTAAAATGCCCGGTCAGTTTTTATTTCGAAAATGTTTTGCGCGTTCCATCGGCAAAAAATGATTCAATGGCTTTTGGAAATGCAATTCATTGGGCGCTTCGCCGGCTGTTTGACAAAATGAAGGAATCTGGTGACAAAAAATTTCCTTCGGTGCAGGATGTAATCAATGATTTCAGGTGGGAAATGAACCGGCAGAAAGATTCTTTTACAGATAAACAATTTACAAACCGTCTGCTTCAGGGCGAACTGATCCTTCCGGTTTATTACAATGAGTACCTGCATACCTGGAATAAAATTGTAGTAACGGAATACCCAATCCGAAATATTGAAACCGACGGAATACCTGTCAATGGCATGCTTGATAAAATTGAATTCATCGGAAATGATGTTAATGTGGTAGACTACAAAACCGGTAATGTTCAATATGCCATTGAAAAACTTTCTGCTCCTTCTGAAAAAAATCCGAAAGGCGGTGACTATTGGCGACAAATTATTTTCTACAAAATTCTGCTGGACAACTATCGCCGTGAAAAATGGAATATGATTAGCGGCGAAATTGATTTCATTGAAAAGGATGAAAAGAAAATGAAATTGGTAAAAGAAAAAATAATGGTGACACCAGATTCCATTTCGTTTGTGAAAGACCAGCTGAAAGATTCATATAATAAAATTCAACAGCTTGAATTCAGTGAAGGTTGCGGCGAAGAGGACTGTCACTGGTGCAATTTTGTTCGAAACAATGAACTGGAAATTGCAACCGGAAAGTTAGAAAGAACTTAGTTGGCTTGCCTTCGGTTCTGACAATGCTTCACCAAACT
>DMRR01000139.1 GCA_003455275.1 Bacteroidota bacterium
TTTTTTCATTGCACAAGATATTTTTTTTCAATCATCGCTAACCTGTTTTGATAAACAGCGCGTAAGACAGATACTCCTGGTAAACTACTTCTTCCTGTAATATTCTCTGTTAGTCAAACTAGCGCGACGCATTTTCAGTACTCCGATAATTGCTTCTTTAAAAATACCTTTCGTCATCTTGCTTGCACCTGCTACTCTGTCAATAAATGTGATTGGAACTTCTTTGATTTTAAAACCGAGGCGGTAAGCTGCAAATTTCATTTCAATCTGGAAGGCATAACCTACGAATTGTATTTTCTTAAAATCGAGCTCTTGTAAAAATTTCCGGCGGTAGCAAACAAATCCTGCTGTGGTGTCTTTTACCGGCATCCATGTAATCATCCGTACATACACACTTGCAAAATAGCTCATGAGAATGCGGCCAAGCGGCCAGTTCTTTACATGACCACCACGGCAGTACCGCGAACCGATTACAACATCGTTTCCTTTTTCAGCCTCAGCGTACAAACGAATCAAATCTTTTGGCGGATGAGAAAAATCCGCGTCCATCTCGAATATATACTCATAACCTTTTTCAATCGCATAGCTGAATCCATGAATATAGGCAGTCCCCAATCCTTGCTTACCGAAACGCTCATGAAGAAAAAGCCGGTTTGGAAATCGGGATTGAATTTCTTTTACCACAGTTGCAGTTCCATCAGGCGACCCATCGTCCACCACCAGCAGGTGAACCTCATTTGAAAGAGAAAAAATTTCTTCGGCCATGCGGCTGATGTTTTCTTTCTCATTGAAAGTAGGAATTATGACAAGCGAGTTTTTCAAATCAGTTGAATGTGATGAGACGCAATAACAATTTTTGTGCGAAGTAATTATTTCTTCATTTCATTTTTAAGTGCCGTGAGCTTGTCCTTAAAATCCAAAGGGAAATCACTCTTCATAATCCAGTCATAATAATTCGGTTCAAACTTAAGCACCTCAGCCACGGGTCTTCCTTTGTGTTTTCCAAAATTGAATTTAGGAACACCATTATCACGATACATTCTGCGACTCAGGTCTACAAAGTCGCCATCTTTAGTGAAGTTATGAAGAAACGAAATATCATTTTTAATTTTTTCAGGATAACGGTCTAGTTGCGCACCCAATATTTGAAGAGTAGCTCTGGTATCGGCAAGAGCACCGTGAGCGCCATCTAAAATTTTTTCGCAATAGAATTTATATGCAGCGGAAAGATTGCGAGGCTCCATTAAGTGAAATACACGCTGAACATCTACTAATTTCCTTTCACTCATATCAAACACAAAACCTGAACGCCCGAATTCTTCAACCACAAAAGGAAAATCGAAACGATGACTGTTGTAGCCTGCCCAGTCACTATCATTGAGTAAGTCAAAATATTTTTTTGCGATGTCAGCAAATCGCGGAGCATCCTTCACATCTTCATCATGAATTCCATGAACATCAGATGCTCCTTTAGGAATGGGAATGCCCGGATTAACACGATCCACAACTTCAAGCACAGAATTATCCGGAAGGACTTTAACCACCGCAATCTCAACAATACGATCCTTAGAAACATCAATTCCTGTAGTTTCTAAGTCGAAAAAAGCAAGTGGCTTGGTAAGGTTCAGGTTCATAAATATTGGGGCGACAAACCTAAATGCAATTCTCCAACTTAATAACCGGTACCATCTGGAAAGAGAAGTATTTCTTACAGCGAAAACTTATTCTGATTTATTCAAAACAAATTGTATCAATTCAGGAATGTCAAGCTTGTCAAAGTTTCCGCTCGTCATTAAAAGCAATACCGAATTGTTAAATGACTGAGCATGAAGAAAAGATTTTAATTCTTCCTGTTTATTCATGATCAAAAGATCATCATGTGCAAAAAGCTTTTTCACTTCTTCGTTTGAAATATTTTCCAGCCGCTTCAATTCAATAGTATGTGGGTTGAAGAATACAACCTTTACATCCGCGCCTTGCATGCATCCTGCATATTCAGAAATAAAATTTTTATTGAGGCTGCTGTAGGTATGTAATTCCATGCAAGCAATAATTTTTCTTGAAGAAAATTGCTCGCGGACAGCAGAAATAGTTGCCCTCAGTTTTGAAGGTGAGTGTGCAAAATCTTTAAATATGGTAACCGAATCATTTGCAGCAATCTTTTCCAATCGATTGGCCGCACCATTAAAGGAAGCAATTGAGTCTGCAAATTCATTTTCATCAACTCCAAGTTGTTTACAGACTTCCAGAGCGCCCATCATATTCGAAAGATTATGCTTCCCGAAAATTCTGAGTGGTATTTTTTTTTCACCTATTTTCAGATAAGTGATTCCATTAACTATTTCGTAATTCGGTGTGTGATATGGAATTTTTTGTGCCGAAGAAACAGAAGAATGAATTTGTGCAACTGTGTCTTTGTCTTCTTCATTGAAAATTATTTTTCCATTATCGGGAATCAGATCACAAAATATCCGGAACTGTTCACAATAGTTTTCGAAAGTTGGAAAAACATTTATGTGGTCCCAGGCAATTCCGCTGATAAATCCGATATCCGCTTTATATAGATGAAATTTGGGAATCTTATTGATTGCCGAATCAGGATATTCATCGCCTTCAAGAATTATATAAGGAGCAGAATCTGACAAACGCACCATCAATTCGAATCCTTCGAGCTTAGAACCAACCATGTAATCAAAATCTTTCCCTAGTTTTTTTAGAACATGAAGAATCATGGATGTGATTGTTGTTTTGCCATGGCTTCCCCCAATCACTACTCTCTTCTTTGCTTTACTATGCTCGTATATAAATTCGGGAAAAGAATAAATTTTCAAACCCAACTCCTTTGCTTTCATTAATTCAGGGTTATCAGCATGCGCATGCATTCCAAGAATTACAGCATCCACTTCCCTTGTAAGCTTATCAGGAAACCATCCAAATTTATCAGGCACAATTCCTGCCTTTCTAAGGCGAGATAAAGCTGGATCAAATATCTCATCGTCAGAACCGGTTACCAGGTTTCCTTGTTCATGTAAGGCTAATGCTAAATTGTGCATAACCGCTCCGCCGATAGCAATAAAATGAATTCTCATTCGTTAAACCTTTGTTTAAATTTGTCGTAAGAAGAAAAACCAGAAAAACACTGAAATTTATGAAAGCCCAAATCTTAAAAGCGAGAACTACAGTGTTCTTAATTGTTTTAAGCGTATTTGTGTTGGCATTGTCATCCTGTGGTCGCAGGAGTGGATGCCCTGGTTTAATTACTAAGTCTCACCCAACTCAAAAAGAAGTTCGCGCGTAAAGAGACTTGTACTTTTCTTCTAAACATTAAATTAAAACATAATGAAAACACCAAATGTTAGATCAAGAACTGCCATCACACTTGTGGTATTAGCAGCGTTTGCCATTGCATTATCTTCCTGCAGCCGCGGATTTGGCTGCCCCGGTTTGATAACAAAAGTTCAGCCGGCTCATCAGGAAGTTCGTTCCTAATCAACAATGATTTTTTTTTGAAAAGCTGTTTCGGAATGGAACGGCTTTTTTTATTTACAGAGTTTAGAAAATTATTTTTACGAAAAAAATTTTTTATGCATTTTGATATTAAAGCCATCGCGACTATCACAATGGTTTTGTTTGCTGTTATTGATGTGATTGGTTCGTTGCCCGTGATTGTTGATCTGCGAAGCAAGGTTGGCCCTATTCACCCGCTTCGGGTTACATTAGTTTCAGGTGCAATCATGATTGTGTTTCTCTTTTTAGGAAATTCAATACTTGAATTAATTGGAATTGATATTGAATCATTCGCTATTGCCGGAGCCTTCATTTTATTTCTGCTTGCAGTTGAAATGATTCTTGGGATAAGATTCAGCAAGGAAGAAAACCCTCGAACTGCAGCCATTGTACCGATAGCCTTTCCCATGATTGCTGGCGCAGGAACACTGACCACATTGCTTTCACTTCGTGCAGAGTATCGTCATGTTGAGAATATCATAGTTGCAATTCTTATAAATCTCTTTTTTGTATATGTAGTGCTCAGAAATGTGTATCGCCTTGAAAAACTTCTTGGCCCGGGAGGAATAGCTGTGTTAAGAAAAGTTTTCGGTGTTATACTGCTTGCGCTTGCAGTAAAATTATTTAAGACGAATACCTAATAACTATTTTCGATAGAGCGAACAATCATTTCAATATCCTTATCTTCCTGCGGGTCATAAGTCTCTTTAAGATCATAATCCCACAATTTACCTGCGTTGTTCCAAAAGAATGCACTCAATGGATTTTTGAATTCTTTAATTAATTCATAAGTGCTCTGACCGGTTTCACGGGCAATCAATTTAATAAGAAGGTGCCCCTGTGTTGTTGTAAGATTTTTAAGCGGCTCTTCAAATTGTTTGTCCAGTTCATCTTCTTTTTGTTTAAGAAATTTTTTACGGTCATGGCGGCTGTCGGTAATGCTTAATTCCTGCTGAACTTCTTTAAAAATTTTTCCGGCATTCTTAGCATATGGATAAACCAGTCGAACATTGTACTTAAGGTTATTAAATCTGGTTTGATCGGCCGCATTAGCAAATGACCTTTTGCTCACAATCACTACATCAGCCAGATATGCACACGGAAATGAATCATTATTTACTACAATAACCGGAAGGAAGGCATCTGTGGTAACCTGTGCCTCAGATTGTTTATGTGCCTGAAGCAGAAAAAAAAGAATAAGTAAAAAATGAATTCTTTTCATCGATTTCAAAATTAATAGCTCCTTAGTCTATTCCTGTGCCAGAATTCAATACTAACGAAAAACAGAAAAGTTTATTTTAAAGTATTAACTATGAGAAGACAGGGAGCTCGACAAAAAAGGTTGTTCCGAAATTTTCTTCACTTTCAAACCAGATTTTGCCTCCAGCCATTTCAATAATATTTTTTGTAATAGCTAATCCCAGCCCGGTTCCGGATGATTTGGTTGTAAAATTCGGAACAAAAATATTTTGCTTTCTGTCCTCACTAATTCCTGAACCATTGTCATGAACGCTTACAATAATTTTCCGGTCATTGTTAGATGCTGTAACTTGTATCATTCCTTCCTGACCGGTTGGTATGGCCTGAATGGAATTAAGAATAAGGTTATTGAAAACCCGGAGAAGCTGATTTTTATCTGCAAAGATTTCATCATTGATTCTTCCTTCAGTGTGAATTGAAATATTCACTCCTTCATTTTGTTTGTAAAGATTCACGGAATGATAAACGACTTCGAGTAGGTGCATTTTTTCATTTTCCGGTTTCGGCATTTTTGCGAATGAAGAAAATTCGGTTGCTATTTTGGATAGATTATCTATTTGTTCAACCAGAGTTCTTGAAACTTTTGCAGCCAGTTCATCTGCTCGGGGGTCATTGGAATCATAAGCGCGTTGCAAATGCTGGATGCTGAGTTTCATTGGCGTCAAAGGATTTTTGATTTCATGTGCTACCTGCTGAGCCATTTCGCGCCAGGCACTTTCGCGCTCACTGCGCGCGAGTTGTTGTGCGCTCTCATCTAATTTCAAAATCATTTTATTGAACTCGTTGACCAATACCGCAAGCTCATCGCGCGCCTTCCATTCGATTGGTTGATTTTTTCCTCCTACTGTTACTTGCTTAAACTTAGCTGCGATAGTGGAGAGTTTGCGGGTGATTTGCCTTGAAATAAAAGGAGCAAGAAATCCGGCCAGTATCAGAGCTGTAACCAAAATATTAATAAGCGTTGAAAAGAAATATCCTATCTGTTCATTCAGTAATCGATAGGTATTGAAGTATGGAATATTAAGATAAGCGAGGAACTGACCATCTTCATTGTAAATAGGTTTATAACCACTCAGATATTTCAGTTTGCCGACCGATTCCTCCTGAATAATTTCACTTGGAATATTTTTTTGCATCACATGAAAAGCGCGGGAGTCCATCATCCGGCTTTGCAAACCTTTTTCAAAAATGCTTGGTTGTGATGAAGTAAGCAGCACGCCATGCCGGTCATAGAAATTGACATCCATGTCATGCAGAGCCGTGAAGTCATTAATATTTATATTGAGCATAGATGATAAATCACGCGGAGTGAAACCACACAGAGAATCAAAAGAAATTGTATTACTGACTACATAGCGAACTGACTGTTCTACCTCCTTCATTTTCTCTGAAAGTTTTTCTTTCGAGCTGATGTTGAATTGTGATTGAAATAATCTTCCAATAAATAATCCCAGAAAAAGAACAGAAAGAAAAATGATAAAGATGAACGAGAGCTGAATGATATTTCTGAACGAGGCTTCAGCAAAAGAAAAAAAGTGCGCACTTCCTCTTGCATACAAGTAAATATAAAATGTAAGTGAGATTAGCACCACAAATAGAAATGCTGCCACGAACAGATAGGAGAATGCAGAGAAAAATTCCTGAATAGGATTTAGTTCTTTGGAAACAATAACTGTATCTCCATCACTCTGTTTTAAAACTATATGCTCAATAGCTCCATTACTTATTTGTACGGGGTCATTCAGTTCTTTTATTGTATTTCCCAAACTATCAAAAACAGGATACTCAAACCTTCCGCTGCTTTCACTAAGGCGATTGTTTTCATAAATGGCAAATGAATAGCTCTGTGCTTCTTCCGGAATTTTGTCTTTCTCTTCCAGCAGCAATTCAGGATACACATTTATTCTGTTCAGTAATTTACTGCGCAGAACAATAAACAACCGGCCTAAATAATTTCCGTCAACAATGATTGGATAGAAATCATAATAACCGCTTCCATTCAGCCGTGTATTGAAATAAAAAAGTTTTCCAGCTATCAGGGTCTGTGAATTATTCAGAATTTCATTTCCGAAATTATCGGCATTCCTTCCTTCTTCATTATTTAGCGGTGAGCCCTCTGAATTGAAAGCGAAAAAATCAACTTCGTACCTGCTGAATCCAAAGGAGAAATACATCTGGCGCAGCCGGTCTGAAAATTCACGATATGAAATAAGAAAAGGATTCTGAAAATAATTCCTGATAAAAATATCTGCTTCAATCTGTGGGCGCATATCTGTGAGCAAAAACTCAGTGACATTATCTCTTTCATTTATGAGCTTATGGGCGAGCGCCACTCTGGAATTTAAATCATTTTCTTTTCTGAAATAAGTGGTGAGCAGGGCGCAACCGACTGAAAAAATAATGAGCAGTACAAACAACCGGACTAAATCGA
>DMRR01000120.1 GCA_003455275.1 Bacteroidota bacterium
GAAAAATAATTGTATTAAATCTAGCAAGATGGAATTTTTCATAAGCGGATTATGCGATTAAGATGAAAAGTCACAGTTCGATTTTCCTTTTACATTTGCGAAAACACTTTTCATAATGAAAAAAATTTTTACAACACTTGTTTTTGGTTTCATTTCTCTTTTAGCTCTTGCTCAAAATCCAGCACCGTGCAGTGATTTATTCTTCTCAGAATATATTAAAGGAACTTCGAATAATAAGGCACTTGAAATTTACAACCCTACTTCAGGAGCTATTGATCTGACAAATTATAAAATCATGATTTCATTTAATGGAGGTAGTTCATTTCAATCTTTTTATTTATCCGGTTCACTTGCTTCTAATGGTGTTTATGTGGCTTGTCATTCATCTGCGGATTCGGCAATACTTGCCGTTGCAAATCTTACCAACGCTGGAATTTCGTTCAATGGGAATGATGCCATTGCCTTAATTGATACAGCTACTAATGACACAATTGATCGCATTGGAGTTTTAGGTGTTGATCCTGGACTTAATGGATGGACGGTTGGCTCAGGATCTACCTTGAATCATACTTTGGTGCGTATGGCAAGTGTAAATAATGGTCAATATGATTGGGCAGCCGGAGCTAATGAATGGGATGTTTATGCTGTAAATGATTTCTCGCACCTCGGAAGCCACACAATGAATCCATGTTCTGTATCAACCAATCCTGATGTTCACTTAATAAGTGTTACTCAATCGGTTGGTGAGCCATTTGGGCCGGTTACAATTCAAATTGGAATTTCGAATCCCAATAACAACCCAACAACAGTTCAACTTTCAACTGCAGATATTACCGCAACTTCCGGTGTAGATTATCAATTAACACCCAATCCGGTGACAGTTACTTTCCCGGCTAATTCCTCTGCCACGCAGTCAGTGAATATTACAATAACCGATGATGCTGCTGTTGAAGGTGATGAAACATTTTTTGTAAACCTTTCAAATGCTACCAATAGTGCAGCCATTTCTGTTGCACAGGAAACTGTAACTATTCTTGATGATGATCAGGCTAACCCAATTCAGATTCGGTTCCTGGTTTCTGCCGACACAGTTGAAGAAAATATTTCACAATACTTTGCTCAGCTTGATTTGTTTGCAGGCGCAGGTACTCCAAACGCAACCAGTATTGATGTCAGTGCAATAACAGGTTTGGGAACAGCCACTGGTGGTGGTGTAGATTACACTTTTTCTGATACAACTCTTACCTGGCCCAGTGGTGATCAAACTGCCAAGTTTGCTGTCTATGATATCAATGACGATATATTGGATGAACCGCTTGAGTTTTTTGCATTAATCCTTTCTAATCCAACGAATGGGGCTTTACTGGGTGTAATTGATACTTGCCGCATTTATATAAATGACAATGATCCGAACAGTGTCAAGAATATTTTCAGTAATGGAAATGTGAAGTTGATTCCAAATCCAGCAAATGATAAACTGCTTATCTGGATGAATGAAAAATTTGATTCGTACAGTGTGATGGATGTTACCGGGAAAATAGTTTTGGAAGGAAAAATTGAAAATGAAAAAACCCAAACACTAAATATCAGCAATCTTGCAAAAGGAATTTACATGTTGCGCCTGAATAATGATGATTCATATACCAATATGAAATTCATCAAGCAATAATTTCTGCTGAATAAATTTCAGATGTTGAAGAAAACCTTTCAATGCCTGCTGCTGACAGCGGGCATTGTTTTTTTTCAGAGCGAAAATTCTTTTTCTCAAACTGATTCTACATTTAAGAAAAAGTTCTCGCTCTCTCTTTACAATTTCAACTACCTCAGGGATTATGAATATTTCTCTCCTATCATGGAGGGTTACACCTTGTTTGGAAGTATTGTTCAACCTGCCGTCGAATTCAAGGCAACAGATCATGTAACATTTAAGGCAGGAGTTTTTGTGCAACAAAATTTCGGAGAAGATTCATTGCGAATCCGGCCTTCATTCTTATTAAAGCTGGAGAATAAAAAAACACAATTTCAATTTGGGAATTATAGAAGTGAAGGATATAATTTAATAGAACCATTGTACTTCACTGATAAATTAATTACTGAAAACCTCGACAATGGATTTTTGTTATCTCAGGTATTCGGAAAGCTTAATATTATTCAGTGGCTTGATTGGGAACGAGCGATACAGAATGGTTCAGATTTTCAAGAAAGGGTTTGGGGCGGCATGAGTTTAAATTTTCTGCCGCTTAACAAATATTACAGAGCCATTCAATTTCCTGTTGCGTGCTATCTGCAGCATACGGGCGGGCAGATTAATCAAATCGATTCAAGTTTTCATGTGAGAACATTATTAAATGCTTCCTTCGGAATAAAATCAGAAAGCTATGAGAACCCGAAATTCTTTTCACAGGTTGGTGCTGAAACTCATTTTGTTTACTACAAAGAATTTTTTCCAATTCAAAACAACATTTTCAAAGATGGAAATGGAATATGGACAAGTACTTACATGAGGCTTCATCTCGATTCAAAAAAGAAAAATAATAATTCACTTAAAATTGTATTCTCTTACTGGCAAGGAAAAAAATTTCTTTCTCCCAAAGGAAATCCATTGATGCAGAGTGTTTCTGTTGTTTATCCAAAATCAGATTACAATGAAAATGAGCGCAGGTTACTTTTTCTGAATTTGAAATATGAAACAACAATTGATAATAAAATAAATTTCAATTTGTCATTCGAACCATACTATGATTTCAAAAATAAGTTGCTTGAATATGGTATTCATCTTCAAACAATTTTTCCATTTGAACGATTCATTTACTGGAGACGATTTACTGGAACGCCGCGGTTTTGATTTAATCTTCAGATTGTGCTGAAATCCTAACCATTACTTTATCTACGCGGTGCCCATCCATATCTACCACTTCGAATGTGAAATTGCGAAATCGAAAACTGTCTGTCTCCTTCGGAATTTTTCCTAACTGATTTAAAACAAAACCAGCCACTGTATTGTAAATGCCTGTATCTTTTTCAGTTAGTTCGCCCAGGCCGAGTGTAATAGCACATTCATCCATTTGCATGGAACCATCAATTAGCCAGCTACCATCTTTTCTTTGAAACACAACTTTCTCGGCAGCTTCTTCTTCAACCGGAAGATCGCCAACAATACTTTCCATCAAATCATGCAGTGATACAATTCCTTCCAGTGTTCCATATTCATTTATTATCAATCCGGTGTGGTTGTGTGTCTTCTTAAAAGTTTCAAGCAGCTCAAGGGCTGGCATTGTCTCTGGAATAAAGAGCGGGGTTTTAAGCAGCGATTTCAAATCAGTTTTTTTCTTTCCGGCAATAGAAACAAATATGTCTTTTATCTGCACGATGCCGAGCACCTTGTCTAATTCACCATCACACACCGGGAAACTGGAATGAATGCTGCTGCTGATGTGTTGCATTAATTCCTCTTCTGTAATTGAAATATCAACCCAAACTATTTCACTACGATGCGTCATCAAGGAACTCACTTTCCGTTCACCAATTCGAATAACTCCGCGCATCATTTCCGTTTCTTGTTTTTCCAGCAAACCATGCTGCCCGCCCTGTTCAATAATGTGGTGAATTTCTTCTTCAGTTACCTTATGTTCAACATTGGTTTTTATTCTGAAAACTGCAAGAATAATTTTTGTTGAACCTTGCAGCAACCAAGAAACAGGAAGAGCTATCCGTCCAAGGAAGCGGATCATCGGAGAAAAAAATACTGCCACTCGCTCAGGATATGCAATACCAAGGGTTTTAGGAACAAGTTCACCCATGACCAAACTCAGATAAGTTGTGATAGAAACAATAGTTGCTATACCCAAAAAGTTTGCATACTTCGCCACTGACGGAATGCTTTTATAAAACTCTGCAAGTTTTTCAGCAATCGAAGTTCCACCATAAGTAGCGGCAATAAAACTGATGAGCGTGATATAAATCTGAACGATTGAAAGAAACTGTTGTGGTTTCTCCATCAGTTTCAATGCAGTGATTGCTCCCCTTCTTCCATCTTTAGCTTTTTTCTCAAGCCTTGCACGCCGCGATGAAATAAGTGCGATTTCAATCAGCACAAACAGACCGCTGGTGGAAATGAGAACCAACACCAGTAATAATTCTCTAAGCATAAGGACGAAAATACTATGGTTTCAAATTGACCTACTCGAACATATTGAGAATAATTTCTTAAACTCTACATTTTCTCATACACAAATGCAGATGTATAATATTTAACGAACTCTGGTTTACGAGTCATTGTCATTTCATCAATCAGGGCAAGTGCTGGAAAAATAATTTTAGGAAAAAGCTTTTTATTCCAGATGCTCATGCCGCGGGCCGGTACACGCATCACAGGTTTCACTAGAATTTTTTTAAACCCTGCAGATGAAATTATTTTTTCATAGTCTTCCGTTTTTCTGAAAGTATGAATTTCATTTGAAGACAGCTGAGACATGGTTTGTTCAAACAAATAAATTCTTCCTCCGGATGAAAGGATGCGGTGGAATTCCCTCAGATAGATTATTAAATTCTGATCTGAAATATGTTGGATAACCCAGTTTGAAAAAATCTTGTTGAAGGAGTTATCTGAATAAGGAAGCCGGCTTTCGCTGAGTAATTCAAATGATACATTGGTGCGATTGCCTTTCAAGGACTCAGCCACACTTAACATATTTTTTGAAGTATCAATTCCGGAAATTTTTTTAACACGGTTCGCAAAATCAAATGTGACTCTGCCAACCCCACATCCAAAATCAAGAATAGAATCGCCTGGTTGAGGTGCAACATATTTATTCATATACCGGCGGGTGAAATAATCGCGATAAAGATTTGAATGCATAACAGCAGGCGTAGGTTTAGCATCCAGTACTGCATGTATATTTTTATGCATATCAGCATTTTTGTCGAAAAAATTTTCGACATCACTCTTCACTATTTTTTCATGGTCAGCAAAATCTCCCATAATTTATTCTTGAAAGGTTTCAGTATGTAAATTTTTTTTGAGGATTCAATTTCTTCGGTTCCAAATCCGCGTTTGAAATTAGAAATGCCTTCTGAAAATTTTCTGTTTGATTCATCGATCGCCGGTGCTACCTGCCCAAAGAAAAATTTTTTGATTCCTCTTTCGCGATAGTATTTCATCAATTCAGAAAAAAGAAATTGTCCGGTTCCAAAATTATTTCGGATGGTGCCACCATATATATAGTAAGCACATTGTCCATGAGTGACACAAAATGCGGAAGACCATACTTCATTGTTTAATTCAGCAAAATGAATTTGAAGTTTTCCTGTTTTTGATAAAGAAGAAAAAATCCTTCTCACAAAATCCGGACTTGGCGGTTTGCCGCCTTGTTGTTGCGCATAAACTTTTGCTTCTAACTCCAAAAATTTTCCAATATCATTTTCTTCTTTAAAAATTACGCCTGCCTTTATTGCTTTCTTAATATTTCTCTTCGTGTTTTCATTAAAGCCCGATTGAATATTTTCAAAAGTATCATCAATGGAAACATAGGCCGAATTAAATCTGAAAACAAAGTTTGGGTTTAGTGCTAGCTTGATTAACAGGGACTCATTTCCATAAACTCCGGTAGCAGTAAACTTTACAATTTTTTCTGAGCACAAATACGAATTTACCTTTTCATTAATAAGCTGCAGCAAACGGTTTTCATTCAGTCCGGTAAGAATAATTTCACCAAACTGAATTGCATACTTTGATATGGCGCTGGAAAAAATTCCAAGTTTTCGGCTTTCCCATCTGTATAATTTCACCCCGCCTGTCAATTGATTTTCTGTATAAGCTTCAAAGTAAACCGGTTGCTGATGAAAAAATTTTTGCGGCTCATCATAATAAGTACTTTGAAAAAAATTTCCGCTTATGGCACATAGTTTATTCCATGCCTCCATGTCAGAAGGATGATTGTGATGAACCTGAAGAGAATATTGCATTCCGGTAATTCGCTCCTACTGTTTCAATATTTTCTGATACTTGGAGGAATTAGCAGCATCAAGTTTAGAAACGAGATTTATGATTGTAGTTTTTTCTGCTGGTGGCGCCTGCGAAAAAATATTGATGATCTCTTCTGACTTTGCAGTGAAAAAAACCTGAATGAACATACTGTTAGGATTGTCCTGATTCACTTTGTCAAGAAGAGTGATTGCAGATAGAACAGCTTTTCGTGCATTTTCCATATCGTCATACATCTTGTCGAGCCCTTCATGATGATATTTATAAATTGCAACTCTTCCGTTTTCAAATTTTGTATTCAGTAAATTTTCAACCAACCAGTAACGATTCCTGGTTCCATCAATAGAACGCCAACCTTTTAATCCAGAGTTTGATTTCAGGTTAACAATATTTTGTGCCTTAGTATAAAACTGTGTTCCGCCTTTTGGAGAAAATGAATCATAGTCGAGTCCAATAATTATGTAAGCATAATACGCGAGCAGAGACGGTAGTTCATCGCTCACTACATTTTCATTAAAATCAAAAGTCTGATACTGGGCATATTCGATTGTCCATTCTTTATCTACCCAATTAAAGAGAGTGGAATTGTAGCCACTGTTAAACACCGGCCGGTTGGATTGAATAGTTACCTGTGCCTGATATTTATTGGCAGCAAGTTCTTTGGTAATGCTAATAAGGAATGAACACTCAATTCGTTCGCTTTGTGTAAAGTTATCGCTTGTCCATTTTCTGTTATTCATAAATTCAGTAACACCTTTTTTCATTTCATCAAACACCTTGGGATCCGCTGTTTGAAGTTGAGGTGTAATTACCTGAATGGTGCAGTTGAGTTCCTGTGCATTTATTCTAAGTGAAATGACAGCCAGCAGCAGGAGCAAAAAAAATTTTCTACGCATGAATTTTTTCAATAATGATTTCGAGGATCTCGTGTGCAATTTCCGATTTCAATTTGAGAGGAAGTAAAATCTTTTTTCCACCTCGCTGAATAATTGTGACTTTGTTTGTATCAAAACCAAATCCGGCGCCCTTTTCATTCATGGAATTCATGACAATGAGGTCAAGATTTTTTGCTTTTAATTTCTGAAGCGCATTTGTTTCTTCATCATTTGTTTCTAAGGCAAAACCAACCAGAAATTGATTTTTGGTTTTCCTTTTTCCTAATTCAGCCAGAATGTCCTTAGTTTTTTCCAATTCAAGTGTCAAACTGTTTTCAGACTTTTTTATTTTCTGAGCAGAAATTTTTTTTACTTTAAAATCAGCGACAGCTGCTGCCATGATAATTACATCTGCACTTTTAGAATTCCTCATCACAGCTGAATACATGTCATCTGCGGACTGTACTGAAATCAATTTTTTTATATTGGATGGTACCGGTGCTGAAGTATTGCTGTGAATGAGTGTTACTAATGCTCCGTGCTTAGCGGCCTGTTCTGCAAGTGCAAATCCCATTTTACCGCTCGAATGATTTCCAATAAACCGTACCGGATCAATTGCCTCGTGAGTACCGCCGGCTGTTATTAAAATTCGCTTTCCGGATAAGGAATCCGATTGAATAAAATGCTTACTGAGATAATCTAAAATATTTTCCGGCTCCATCATTCTTCCTTCGCCAATTAAACCGCTCGCCAGTTCTCCATGTGCAACATTCAAAACAATATTTCCATTTTGCTTTAGTGCTTCAATATTTTTTTTGGTTGAACCATGTTTCCACATGTCTTCGTCCATAGCCGGTGAAATGATAACCGGACAACGCGCTGAGAGATAGACAGCCGAAAGCAGGTTATCGCAAATTCCGTTTGCAAACTTTGCAATTGTATTTGCAGAAGCAGGTGCTACCAGCATTGCATCAGCCCACAATCCAAGTTCAACATGATTATTCCACAGACTGTCGTGATCTAATGTGAGTTCAGAATGAACCGGGTTTTTAGATAGAGTGGAAAGAGAAAGCGGGGAGATAAACTTCCCCGCTTCCTTTGTCATAATTATCTTAACGATTGCTTCTTCCTTAACAAGAAGGCGAACCAAGATTGCGCTTTTATAGGCAGCTATACTTCCGCAAACTGCTAAAAGAATTTTTTTTCCTTTCAGCTTGCTCATTTATTACAATGACTTAGGTGCCTCTTTGGCAGGATTGCGATGATAAATTTTATCATCATAGAATTCCTCAGTAGCCATTAGAGTTGGGTGTGGCAACTTTTCGTAGAATCTTGAAATTTCAATTTGCTCACGGTTCTCGTGCACTTCTTCCAAACTATCATTTGATGCTCCAAATTCTTCAAGCTTTCCGTGCAACTCTTCCTTTAGTGAACTTGAAATTTGGTTGGCGCGTTTTGCTATTATGGTAATTCCTTCATAAGTATTACCAATGGTTTTTTTAATTACGAGCACATCTTTTGGATCGGCTACATTGCTTAATTGTGAAGTGGCTAACTTCTTAACTGCATTACTCATGAGTGTTTAGCTTATTTAAATTTTCAGTTGTGTTATCAAAAATGTTTTTTGCTTCTTTTTCGAACTTTGTGCCGGCTAATTTATCCTTGTATTGATTGTATGCTGCAAGTGTTGCTTCATAGCGGTCTTTTTGTTTGGCAGTCACACTGTTCAGGGCGTAAATATAGTCTGATTTAATGATAAGAAAACTTGCTTCAGACAGGTTAGGTAAATCAGGATAAGTTCTGATGCAATTAGTTAGAGCAACCGATGCCGCTTTATAATCATTCATCTGATAGTAAAGCTTTGCTCCTGCAAAGGTTTTAGCCTGCAGTTTACCGCGAAGTATATCAATATTGCTATTTGCTTCACTCACCAAATGACTTGAAGGAAAAGAGTTTACAAAAAGCTGGAATTCATCTATTGCCTTTGTGGTATATTCCTGATCCAATGTAATTTTTGGTGATAAGTCCATATAACATTTTGCTTCCATAAACAAACACTCTTCTGCATGAACGCTTGAAGGATAGGTACTGTAAAAGTTTTTAAAATGATACTGAGCATAAAGCAATTCGTTGGTTCCATAATAACAGAAACATAAATAATAATAAATGTCTTCGCCGTCTTTTGTGCCTTTGAAAACAGGCATTAGCTCTTCAAGAATTGGAAGTGCTTTATAAAATTTCTGCTGACTGTAGTATTCCTTGGCTTTCTGATATTTAAGATTGAGGTCATTGCTCTTAAGCACCTCCTGGTATTCGCTGCATGACATTAAAAAACTAACAGCGAAAAAGAGAATAGCTAGATGAAATTTCATGTGGGCACGCAAATGTAATTGGATTGATGTTATGTCGGATAAGAGCTAACAAAAGTTACATGATAACTGTAAAATGAAATCTGCAAACTTTAGTATAGATCAAAATTTTTTTTATGATATCAACTTTTAGAATCAGAAATACTCCGAATTTTTTTAGATACAGAATAAAAATTGGTTTAAATAAAAATTCATTTTCATGAAACAAGAATTTATTCGGCTCCTACTTATTTTTTTTATCCAAAATTGCATTTGTCATTCGGCTGATGCATGTTAGTTTTCCATCATCATCATAAATTTTTATCTCCCAAATCTGGGTCGTGCGCCCAAGGTGAACAGGACGGGTAATTGCATGAACATATCCACCGCGAACTGCACGAATATGATTCGCGTTTACCTCCAATCCTACACAAGTTTTTTCAGAAGGATTAATGCAAAGAACTGATGCCACGCTTCCGAGAGACTCAGCCAAAACAACATTGGCGCCGCCGTGAAGCAATCCTTCGGGTTGCTTTGTTCTTTCATTTACCGGCATTTTTGCTTTCAGAAAATCGTCACCTATTTCGGTGAATTCAATCTGAAGAAAAGACTGCATTGTGTTTTTATGCCAGTCATTAAGTTCCTGAAGTGAAATGTTTTTGAACCAAATCAAAATATATAATTAATGATTTGAAGGTTTGAGATGCGAGTGGAATTTGAAATGCTCTGTTTAATTCGCAGCAACTACTTCAATTTCAAAAATGAGAACTGCATTTGGAGGAATTGACCCGCCTGCTCCCTGTTCTCCGTATCCAAGATTGGATGGAATGATCAGTGTACCTTTCCCTCCAACATTGAAGAGTGCAATTCCCTCGTCCCATCCGGAAATAACCTGACCAACACCAAGTGTAAAAGTGAAAGGCTCCCTTCCAGGATTTAATGATGAATCGAATATGGTTCCATCAAGAAGTTTTCCGGTATAATTAACAGTCACCACCTTTCCGGCTTGGGGTTTTGCTCCTGAACCTTGTTGATCAACGATGTAATACAATCCGCTTGCTGTTCGTTGAGCATTGAGGTTATTCGCCTTTATGTAGTTCTTTATTTCATCTTCATTAGAAACCTGCGGCTTGTCATCTACGCCAAGAACTTCAATATCAAAAATCAAAACTGCATTTGCAGGAATAGATGCACCCATTCCATGATCGCCATAACCGAGGGCAGATGGAATCAAAAGTGTTGCTTTTGTCCCAACAGGAAGAAGTGCCACTCCTTCGTCCCATCCGTGAATTACTTTGTTCTGTCCAAGCGGAAATTCAAAAGGAGTTCTTCCGGGATTGAGAGATGAATCAAAAATATTTCCGTTCAAAAGTTTGCCTGTATAATTCACTTTTACTTTTCTGCCTACCATCGGCATAGGTCCTGTTCCTTGTTGAGTGATTACATAATAAAGTCCGTCAGCAGTTTTCTGCGCTTTCAGGTCATGAGATTTTATATAGTCCTGAATCAGTTTGTCATCGGCTTCCACTTGTTTTTTGGCATCGTTGGCTTTGCAAACCTGATATTCTTCCATGGTAAGATTGCTAATCATTCCAACTGATAATTTTAAATAGTCACCATGCTTTGCGAAAGAAGGTATCTGCCCCTGCTTATATAAACTATCAACTTGAATTAAAAATATTGCGCTGTCACCTTTTCCCATCATAGCAAATCCTTCCATAGGATCTCCATGCACTTTAGGTTCTGAAAGCTGGATCTCAGCCGG
>DMRR01000203.1 GCA_003455275.1 Bacteroidota bacterium
TATTGTAAAATGAGGGGCCGCGACCTCGAATTGGCTCATAAACGAAGATATTTTTTCAACAAGATGTTAGAAACCAAAGATGTTGTCGAATTCATTGACACCATGTTAATGTCTGATGGGAAAACCGAACATAGATTGAGGAAATATTATCCTCTTTTGAAAAACGGCGAGTTGCAATATGTGATCGGTTATGGAGTAGATGTTACCTCCATTGTTGAGGCCGATGAAAAGGTGAAGAAGCAGAAGAACTTCTATGAGAGCATCCTTGATCGTATGCCAATTGAAGTAGGTATCATAGACCATGAATTGCGCTTTGTCTATCTAAACAAGAAGACTGTGAAGCGGGATGAAATTCGCGAATGGATCATCGGAAAAACAGAGCAGGATTATGTTGAAAAAACCGGTAAGGGAGGCGAATTCATCACCAATCGAGTAGCGATGGAGAATGCCGCTTTGGCAACTGGAGAAACACAGCAATGGCGTGAAACTTACAGGCTGGGCGCTAGTGATGAACTGCATATCCTGAGAACAATCACCCCCTATGAAGGTCCCAAAAAGGAAAAGTTCCTTCTAGCTACCGGTAGCGATGTAACTGCTATAGCCCTTGCCGAAAAAGAGTTGACCCTGAAAAACGAGGCTTTACAAAAAACCAATTCTGAGTTGGATCGATTTGTTTATAGCACTTCACATGATTTAAGAGCACCATTGGCATCCGTGTTGGGTTTGGTTCATATTATCGAAATGGATTTGCCAAATACTGAAACCAAGCAACACGACCTAATCCGTATGATCAAAGAATCTATTCGAAAACTGGATGATTTCATTGCTGAAATCTTAGATTACTCTCGAAACTCCCGATCAGAAATCAATGCAGAATGGATCGATTTAGAATTGTTGATAAATGAAGTGCGCGAAAACCTAAACTACATGGATGGAAGCAGCGAATTCTTGCTGCATTTGGAAATTGAACCAGGTCTTCAATTGAAGTCCGACAAGAGAAGCATTAAAGTTATTCTTTCAAACATCATTTCCAACGCCATCAAATATCAAGACAAGAATAAGGCTGAGAGGAACCTAAATTTAACATTCATGAGCAAGGGAAAAGGGGTTGAAATTGTCGCAAAGGACAATGGTATTGGAATTTCCGAAGATAATCAAGAGCGTATTTTCGAAATGTTTTTCCGCGCTACCAGCTTATCAACAGGATCGGGGCTGGGACTGTATATCGTTAAAGAAACGGTTGAAAAACTAGGCGGAGCCATTGATGTACACTCAACACCGACATCCGGCTCTACTTTTAGGCTGTTTATTCCTAATATTGCGTAATGACCGCTGCAGAACCTAAATACAAAGAGGTGCACATTGTTGACGACAACGATGTTGACACCTATATTGCACAGCACCTATTGGAAGAAATAGGAGTCGCTTCTAAAATCTCCATCAGCACCAACGGTGCACAAGCGTTGGAATACCTAAAGACTTTAGGCAATCAACAACCTGATGTTATTTTTTTAGATATCCGCATGCCAATAATGGGAGGATTTGAGTTCTTGGAACATTATTCGGAATTCCTGCAAGGCAAAACCACTTGCCCTGTCATTTATATGCTCACATCTTCCAGTGACCCTTTCGATGTGGACAAGGCGATGGCTTACCCTATGGTAAAAAAGTATTTCAGCAAACCGATCAGTCGACAAATCATTTTTGGAATTATATAAGCAGACTGATTGCCACCTTGGGCCTCACCTACCCTCATAAACGGCCTTTGAAATTTCTGTAAAGGATATCAAGCGCGCAAAAAAATTTTACGAATCCATTTTCAAATTAAAAATGGAAGAGTATGAAATGATGGGAATGAAAATGGCATTTTTCCCATGGGAAGATGGCAGCGGAAAAGCCAACGGCGGAATCTGCCAAAGCAAAATGCACAAGCCAAGCAAGTCGGGCGTAAAACTTTATCTCAACTGCAATCCGGATTTGAAAACTGTTTTGGCCCGCGTGTCAAAAGCAGGAGGAAAAGTAACCATGCCCAAAACCAACATTGGCGAAAATCGTTTCATGGCATTCATTGAAGACACAGAAGGAAATTCAATCGGGCTTCATTCAAACAAATAAAAAAATATTTCACTGAAAGATTACTTATTACTATTCAGAGGCGGTGATGGTGCCACTTTGCAGCAATGACCCGAACAATGGCAGGCACACATGCAGAAATGGATGCAATGGATGGGCGGTCTGCAACAGCAAGGAAAATTTATTGGCGGTCAACCTTTGGAGCAATCAGGAAAACAAATTCTCGGATCTAAAAAAGTGGTGAGCGATGGACCATTTATGGAAGGTAAGGAATATGTGGGCGGTTACCTGATGATTAAAGCTGAAACGCTGGATGAAGCAACTGAAATTTCAAAAGGTTGTCCGATCCTGGAATTTGATAACGGACATGTAGAGGTTCGCGGCATACAGGAACTGAAAATGTAACGCATCAAATTTCAAATCATTAAAACGGCGGAGACTAACTCTGCCGTTTTTTATTTTTGTTATCATCATTATTTTGATTATCATTATCATTATTATTATTGTTATTACTATTATTATTATTATTATTATCATTATTTTTATTATTGTTAATATAATTTTTGTTAAAATTGATATTAATATTAGTTTTAATATAATTATTTTTTTATTATTATCAAT
>DMRR01000036.1 GCA_003455275.1 Bacteroidota bacterium
CCTTTACGACGCTTTTTCTTAAAAACTAAAACCTTATCAGCGCGCAAGTGCTCAACTATAGTTGCAGAAACCTTTGTTTTAAGGTAAGGCTCTCCAATTTTTACTTTTCCTCCGTCGTCAGTCAGCAGAACTTTTTCAAACTCGACCTTATCACCCGGATTTCCTTCTAACCTGTGAGAAAAAACTTCCATGCCGTTTTCCACTTTCATTTGCTGTCCGGCTATGTCAACTATCGCATACATGATTTCCTTATTTTTTTGGGACGGCAAATATAGAAGCACACTCCTATTTTGCAAATGAACATAAACCTCTAAAATGCCTAGCTCACAACCTTATAATGTTAGGAATGGCAAAATCAATTCTTATCAGACTTAGTCAATAATTTTATAATTAAAATTTGTTTAACCAACTAGAATTTAAACAATAATAAAACATGCGAATCTGGTCACTTCATCCAAAATATCTTGACTCAAAAGGAATAGTTGCGCTGTGGCGAGAAACCCTTTTAGCAAAAAATGTTCTTGAAGGAAAAACAAAAGGATATAAAAATCACCCGCAACTCATTCGCTTTAAAAAAAAAGAAGAACCCAATTGAGGCAATCAATCAGTATCTCTCAACAATATGTAATGAAGCTCAAAAGCGTGGTTACAATTTCTCCAAAGAAAAAATTGACATGCCGCTCAGAAAAAGTGTGATCAAAATCACTGATGGTCAATTGCAATATGAACGAAAACACCTTCTTCAAAAACTAAAAATCCGTGATAAGAAAAAACATTCTGAGTTCCTTTCAATAAAAATAATTCAACCGAATCCAATGTTCAAAGTAATTGAAGGAGATGTAGAACAATGGAAAAAGGTAAATTAGGTTATGAATTGAGTTGTTTTTTTTCTTGTAAAATATTTTTCGTTTTCCATAATAAAAAAAGCGCTCCGCACACCCAAGCGAAACGCTTTTCATTTTGTGGCTCTACACCTTAATCAGGCGGCGCTCTGATTACTGACAGTTTTGATTTGAGTTTCTACCTCCTTTTTCTCATCGCTTGCATTCACCTTAACGGCGACGCTAAGAGTGTATGATTCAATTCATGATTTACAGGTTTTATGTTTTTTACGCCTGAAGAGATGATCATGTTTTAAAAACAATGAGTTATTTTTTTTCAACAAATACAATGCAAATTGGAATTTTCCGTTCTGCTCCCCTTTTGGTGAGAAGGAATTAGCAATTATTACTCTGATTAAATACAGAGTTCAATTTTTAAATTATGATAGAAAAAGCTACCAGCAGTATGACAATAAAAATTACTGCAAGAGAAATAAAAAAGAACCAAACAGCACCTTTTTCCAAATGAGTGCTTCTTCTTTCGCTTGCAGACTGAATTGATAAAAATGATAAAACACAACTCACGCCAAGAAATAAAGCTGCCACACCAGTAAATTCATCCATCGCAGATTTCACGCTGTAGTTTGTCACTTCCAGTGATGTTAAAACAATAAGACAGAAACCAAGCAGGTTAGAAGATGTAGACAAAATATTTGAGGACTTTTCGCTTGACATTTGATTTGATTTTATAACAAGTATAATGCGAATATTCGAGGCACTTATTTGATTTTCGGAGAATGTATAGGTTCCAATTTATGAATGAATTCAAGTTTGCATTTTGGATAATTCCGTTCCTGATTATCTGAGCGATTGACTTTTCAGTTAACAATAATTTTTGGACGAAATAATTTAGGAAATAACTTTTAGGAAAAATTAGCTTTCATAACTGCAAATAGAAAAATTGAAAAAGGCCACTGACCTTTTACCAACAAACCATTAAGCTTCCAGTTTTTCTTTCATGATTTTTTTTAACAAAAAACTTTCAATGAAATTTTCGATCGGTTTCAGTGAAACCAGAATCACACCTTTAATGCTGAGTGAAAGAATAAAATTTTTCTGGCTGTAAATACCTTCGGTGAGATAAAGCACTACCTCTTCCAGAAGGAAAAGTAAAACTGCAATTACAAGCGTAATTGCTTTTGCTTTCCTGCTCACGCGCGTGCGCGTGAGCTCATCAATTGTATGCTGTAACTGAACATTCTTTTTTTCAATTTCTTTTTTCTGTGATTTAATAACCTCGTTTTCTTTTTGTGTTTGCTCGGCTTCAAAAACAAGATGAAGGTTTTTCATTTTTCTTTCTGTGTCTTCATGCTGTGCTTCTTCGCGCACCTTAAAAAATGCCTTGTGATGAAAGAGGCATTTCATTGATTCACCTTTCGCCATATACACATCAGAAAGCAGTGAGTGAATCTGAAACATCTTTTGTTTTACTTTTATTTCTTCTGCCATTATCAATCCTTTCGTCAGCACTTCAATCGCCAGATCAAATTTTCCCTGCTTCTGATAAATATCTCCAAGGCATAACAGGTTTGTGATTGGAGCACTTGGGATTTTTAATTCATCACGAATTGCAAATGCTTCCTTCTGCAAATTCTCAGCAGTCTCATAATCTCCCAAATCAGAATAATAAGTACCCATATCAGTGAGCACGCGCGCTTTTACAGGTTGCCCTTGTTTCGATTCGCACAACTGTAGTGCTTTTTTGTATTGCTCCAGTGCCAAAGCATATTTTTTCTCTCTCTGATATGCGCCTGCCATGCCATTGTAACCACGGGCAACCATGAATTTATTTCCATATAGTCCTGCAATCGGAAGTGCGATTTCGTAGAAATGAATTGCCTGTTCCGGCTGATGTGTTTCGTTATAAAGTTCTGCGAGCGAATAGGCTGAGTAAAGAAGGAAAATTTTCTGCTCATTCACTTTTGAAAGATGCTTGTAGGAAGAAAGCAGGTGCTTAAGAGCAATATCAATTTCACCAAGTGAACGATAGCAAACACCTATTATCACATTGCATACCTGAACAAATGTTTCATTTTTGAGCTCTTCAAAAAGCCTTTGTGCAACAGATGTGTCGCGAATTCCTTCCTCAAATTTTCCTTGTGTGAATTCAGCATATCCTATTCCTAAAATAGACATTGCATACCTTAGTGGCTCCTTTAGCTCCAGTGGTTTCATCCACTCATTAAACATATCTGCTACTTCACGCAATTCATCCGCAAATCCAAGAACTCCGCTTGCCATAAATGAATTATAAAATTCATCGAAAGCGCCTGATTTATTCGCTTTGGCATCGGCAAGTAATCGCTTCAAATTTTCTATGTGGGCTTGCATGAGGTGAAATTAATTTTCAATGGTTACAATAAAGGAATAAAATCTTTACAAAAAATCAGATACAGAAAACAAAATTTTACTTTTACACCTAACATAGATCTCACCATTGGAAAAAGCGATCTTACCATTTCTTACAATTCAGGATGACATGTTGCATTCTTTCATTGATAAATTTTCTTTGAGGAAAAATTAATCATGCGTTAATAGATTTGATTATTGTTCAATCGAAAAACTAATTTTAGTGAATACAATTCAACTTTTAATAAAAATTGAATGAACGAAAAGTGCTTCTTGATTTCAGAATAAAAATTCCCCTCAAAATTTTAAATGAATAAAATACGAATAGCCTCAGTTGAAGATGATCCATTTATTTCAAAACTGATTTCTATAGCTCTTCAAGAATTGGGTTATTCAGTTCTAAAACCGGCTAGAACATTTTCTGAAGCCTTAAGACTCGTTGAAAAAGAAAAACCTGATTTGTTAATTCTTGATATCAATATAAAAGGCAAAAAGGATGGAATTGATGTAGCAGAAATGGTTAACAGAGATTATAAAATTCCATTCATCTTTTTGACTGCCAACAAAGAATCAGAAACTATACAACGCGCAAAAAGAATGAAGCCGGCAGCTTATCTTTTAAAACCATTTACAAAGGAGGATTTATATTCTTCTATTGAAATTGCTCTTCATAATTTTTATTCATCGAAGAAGATTGCAAAACCTAAAAATGAAATCGCTACCGAACCTATTGTTGGCAAACATTTTATTTTTTTAAAAGACGGAAGTTATTACAACAAAATAATGACTGATGATATTTTATATATTGCTGCAGATCATGTCTATGTCATGGTCGTACTTGCAAACAAAAAATTCCTTGTTAGGAATTCACTGCAAAATATTTCACTGGGACTAAACCCAAATAAATTTATTAGAATTCACAAAAGCTATATCGCCAATATTGATCACCTGGATAAGGTATCTCCTGCGAGTGTTGTAATAAAAGGGCAGGAAATTCCGGTTTCAAAAAATTACCGAAACGAATTGATGTCAATACTTCAGATCGGTTAGTTGAATTTTCAGAACATTCTCAAATCACTTCAGAACATTTACTTGGAATTGGGTTATTCTGGTATTCATTATTGTGGTGTTAATGTTCATTGCAATTACTGAAAAGTGTTTTGGTGTTCCAGTTAAAATTGGATCAAAAAAAATTTTCAGGTTTTAAAATGAAATCGAAAACAGAATGAGTGATTTTTTTTTTATGAAAAAGAATCATGCAAAAAATTTTAAAGCAATCGCTGCCAAGTTTTTTGCAAAAACATATCTTGGTTTATTGAGTGTTATTCTCTTCTAAGAATGGTACTTGCAATCGAGAAAGATTAGGGTTAACTAATAGTGGTTTGTTAGTGTTTTTCCCGATCAAAGAAGCCGCAAGACGAAAGTTAAGCGGCTTCTTTTGTTATATTTTGAATGTAAACTAAAACAACTATTAAGATAGAAATCAATTAACATATGAATCAGTAATTTTCTTGATAACCATTTTTATGCAAGCCATAATCTTCTCTTAAGTTTGGGGGTTCAAATTCAAAACACTTAATCATTTATCAATGTCGAAAAGAATTATTGGCTCGTTTTCGTTTTTAGTTCTTCTTTTATTTTCTATAAACTGCTCTTCGCAAACTATAACAACCGGAGTAATAATTGGGAGTCCATTTTGTGCTTGTTCGAATTTGAATGTTGATTTTACAAGTACCGGAATTTTTAACGCAGGAAATAATTACATAGCAGAACTCTCAGACGCAAGTGGAAGTTTTATTTCGCCGGTTTTCATTGGTTCATTATCCAGCACTTCTAATACCGGGACTATTTCTTGCACAATTCCATGTGTTGCCGGAACCGGGTCTCTCTATAGAATTCGTGTCACAAGTGATAACCCTGTGATAATAGGAACTGATAATGGAATTGATCTAACGATCAACCAAAATGTTACAGCGTCTGTAAATGCTTTTGCAAACATTGTAACAATTTGTACCGGTGCTCAAGTTGATTTTACTGCGACGCCTACTAATGGAGGAGCTACACCCGCCTACCAATGGCAAATAAATGGTACACCAGTTATCGGATCGACAAATGCAAATTATAGTACTACAACTTTAAATGATCAGGATGTTGTAACTGTGGTTATGACTTCAAGTGCCGCTTGCGTCAATGGATCCCCGGATACTTCTAATTCTGTGACGATTACTGTTAATTCTACATCACCGGCAGGAGTTACTATCAGTGCTTCGCCATCTACAACGATATGTGCAGGGGACCAAGTTGATTTTACTGCTACAGGAACTAATAGCGGACCTGCTCCTTTATACCAGTGGCAAGTAAATGGAGGAAATGTTGGAACCAATTCTTCAACCTATAGCACTACAACATTAAATAATGGTGATATCGTCACTTGTATAATGACTTCAAGCAATGTTTGTGCAACCAACAATCCTGCGAATTCAAATTCTATAACCATTACGGTTAATACAGTATCTCCTGCAGGTGTTTCAATTTCTGCTACCTCTACAACAATTTGCCCAGGAGATCCTGTAACTTTTACCGCCACACCAACTAATGGCGGAGCTAACCCAACTTATCAATGGACAATAAATGGAACCAACACAGGTCCAAATAGTGCAACCTTTACAACATCCGGATTAAATAGTGGAGATGTGGTTGATGTTACAATGAATTCAAGTAGCAGCTGTGCCACTGGTTCACCTGTTACCTCTAATCAATTAACCATTACAGTATCTTCTACTGTTTCAGCTTCCGTTGTAATTATTGCCTCCTCTTCCACCATATGTTCCGGGCAACAAGTTGATTTTACTGCCTCGCCAACTAATGGTGGTATTGCACCTACTTATCAATGGCAGATTAATGGAACCAATGTTGTCGGAGCTACCAATTCGACCTATAGCTCTTCTTCGCTTGGCAATGGAGATATCGTTACTTGCGTTATGACATCTAACGCCTCTTGTGTTACAGGTTCTCCTGCAACTTCAAATTCAATTAATGTAACTGTGAATCCAACTGTTAACACCGCAATAAATATTATTTCTTCATCAAGTGTAATTTGTTCTGGAACACAGGTTGATTTTTCAGCCTCAACTTCCGGCGGTGGGAACTCTCCTATTTTTCAATGGCAAATTAATGGAAGTAATGTTGGCACAAATGATTCAACATTTAGCAGCACAACTTTGAATAACAATGATGTTATTACATGCATTCTAACTTCAAGCGAACCTTGTGCGAATATTTCGCCAATTACCTCTCTTCCAGTTACTATTACAGTTACACCATCTGTGGTTGCTTCTATTACTATCGTTGCTTCTAACGACACCATTTGTTCTGGCGATCAGGTTGATTTTACTGCGGTACCAGTAAATGGAGGAACTCTTCCATCCTATCAATGGCAGATCAATGGAGTCAATGCCGGAACAAATTCATCTACCTTCAGCTCAACGACTTTAAATGATAATGATGTAGTGACCTGTATTCTAACTTCAAATGCAAATTGTGCAACTAACTCACCTGCAACATCAAATCCGATATCTATCACAGTTATTACTTCATCTGTGGCTACTGTAAGTATTTCAACAAGCGCAACCACAGTGTGCCCAGGGGTGGCAACTGATTTTTCCGCAGTTGGAGTCAATGGCGGAACTGCCCCTATTTACGACTGGATTTTAAATGGAACCTCAACCGGAGTTGGCGGAACTTCATATACCGGAACATTTGTAAATGGTGATGTCATAAGTTGTGTGATGACTTCTAATGCCCAGTGCGTTACAAGTAATCCTGCAACTTCAAATCAAATAACATTAACTGTTCTTCCTGAACTTGTCATTGTTGTAGATCCAGATACAATTGTTTCTTGTTGGGATAAACCTGTTACACTTACTGCAAGCGGAGCAAACTCATTTGAATGGGAACCCGCAGACTGGCTGAGTTGCACTAGTTGTGCTTCAACCGAAGCCCAGCCTACTGACACAACTATTTACACTGTGACTGGAACAACAGGAAGTTGCACAGGATCTGCAACAGTTGCGGTATTTGTTCATTGTCCTGATGTTTTTGTGCCATCGGGTTTTTCTCCTAACGATGATAACCGCAATGATGTATTCAAAATCTATGGACCTCCAATGAATGAATTTACAATGTGGGTTTATGACCGTTGGGGCGAATTAGTTTACATGTCTCATGATCAAAATGCAGGCTGGGATGGAACACTCTTTGGAAAAAAATGCAACACCGGAGTTTATGTCTGGATGTTCAGAGGAAAAGATCCCAGCGGAAGAAACATTTCAATCAGCAGAACCAATTCAGGAAGTGTGATGCTGATTAGGTAGCACCTGTATACTTTTTCAAATTTTCTTTCTTAACACTTTATTTTTTGAACTGAGACTTTAGTCGGATTCATTATTGAGTTTCAGAAAAAGAAACCGGTTATTGAATTTATTAGTAAGTGTAACAAAAAATTATATTTTGAGTAAAACTTTTTGAAACAAAATCATAATGAAGGGAAACCGATATATAATAATTGACGACGACCCTACCTCAGTTGAGTTGACCACAATGACCATTAAAAACTCAATTGAAAATCCGCTCATAAGCGCCTTCACAAATGCTAAAGAAGCTCTCAGTTTTCTGGAAACTGATTTTGCAACTGAAATTGGTTATAGTACGATTGTTCTTCTGGATTTAGACATGCCAGTTATGAATGGGTGGAGTTTTTTAGATCGTTTTGATTTACTGAGTGATAAAATAAAAGGCCGTGTTAAAATTATTATCGTATCAGGATTCGATAATGTTGAGAATCGCAGGCGTGCCTATCAGAATAGGTATGTTACGGAGTTTATAGTGAAAAATGATTTATATAAAAATTTCTATTTCAGGATTTCAAAACATCTGAGCGCCGCTTAACGCCTGCATATCTTGTTTTTATTTGTCTTCGCTTGCTTAGCGATTGTAATTTCCATTGATTGATATTTATTTTTTCCTTTCCTGTAAAGGAAAAGTTTTTTACATATTTAAAATTTGACCGCTCAATAGCTCATTATTTATTCGCATAATTGTAAGTAATTTTCAAATTCTAATTTCAGAAATTATTATCTTTCAAAAAGTATAATCATGAATTCAAATGTCAACTGGTTTTTTCAAAAAGAAAAAAAATGGCGACCTGAAATTGAGAAATTGAGAGAAATAATTCTTAGTTGTGATCTTGTAGAAGAGTTAAAGTGGGGCTGCCCATGTTACCAGTTCGAAAAAAAAAATATTTTATTAATTCATGTGTTTAAAGAATACTGCGCCGTTTTATTTTTTAAAGGTTCGTTGCTAAAAGACCCTAAGAATATTTTAGTTCAGCAAACCAAAAATGTACAGGCAGCCAGGCAAATCCGTTTTATCTCAATTGAACAAATTAATAAGTTCGCAAAAACATTGAAGTCATATGTTTATGATGCGGTAAAAATTGAAGTTTCCGGATTGAAAGTATCATTGAAAAAAACTTCTGAATTCAGTATTCCTGAAGAATTTCAAAATAAGATGAATGATATACCTTCACTAAAAAAATCTTTTTATGAATTAACACCGGGAAGGCAGCGCGGCTATTTGCTCTATTTTTCATCAGCAAAACAATCAAAAACCCGGAAAGTCAGAATTGAAAAATATATTCCTTTAATACTTAATGGAAAAGGATTGGATGACTAATAAATAAAATATGAATAAGAAAAAATTATCGCAGGAAGAAGTTACGGTGTTGCTTACAATACTTAAAGCACGCTTTGAGAATAATATGTATCGGCACCATAATTTGGAATGGAAAAAAGTTTTGGCACGATTAGAAAAAAATGATGATAAACTTTTTTCACTTCATGAGATGGAAAGGACAGGTGGCGAACCTGATGTGATTGAAGTCGATAAAAAAACGGGTGAATATATTTTTTATGATTGCGCTTCTGAGAGTCCTGCAGGAAGAAGAAGTTTGTGCTACGACGATGATGCATTGCATTCAAGGAAGGAAAACAAACCTAAAAACAGTGCTCTGCAAATGGCTGATGATCTTGGAATTTCAATCCTGACTGAGGAACAATATCGTTCGTTGCAGAAACTTGGTAAGTTTGATACTAAAACTTCAAGCTGGGTAAAAACGCCGTCAGAAATAAGAGAACTCGGCGGTGCAATATTTTGTGATTGCCGGTATAATCAAGTTTTTACTTATCATAATGGAGCAGAATCATATTACGCCGCCCGTGGATTTCGGGGGTTAATAAGGGTATGAATTTTTTTTCTTTCAATAATTTTTTGCTAATCCCTTTTGCCAAGTAAATATTCGAGTTAATCGGAAATGCTAAACATTTTGGTTTAAATGCTTTTCTTTTGAACCACTAAGATTATGGCTTAATGAAGGGTTATCGATTACTGTATTTTCTACTTTTAGTTTTATTAGTTCAACAATCTAAAGCACAGGTTACTGCCGGATTCAATGTCATTTATCAGAATCCAAATTGTGCCCCAACCACTGTAACTTTTCTTAATACTTCAATCGGAACCAATCTCACTTACGAATGGAATTTCGGATTAACATCGGGAGTAAATTCTGTTTTGCAAAACCCATCTGCGGCATTTCTCAACTGTGGGATTTATGATGTAACATTAATTGCAACTAATCAAGTTGGTGAGGCGGATACTCTTGTTCAGTCAATACAAATATTTTGTAACCCGATAGCAGATTTTACAGCAACTCCTACATCGGGCTGCATTCCCCTTGATGTAATTTTTACAAATAACTCTATTGTTGGAGGCGCTCCTATTACAAGTTATTTCTGGGATTTTGGAGATGGAAATTCAGGAAGCGGAAATAATCCAACACATACTTACACTATTTCCGGTTGTAAAAACATTACCCTTCAGATCACTGACGCAAATGGATGCAGCCACGATACTTCTTTTACAAATCTTATCTGCATTGATGACCAGCCGGTATCAGCTTTTTCTTCAACTACAAATGTTTCCTGCAGCGCTCCCTTTACAATTGATTTTACAAACAACTCCACAGGTACCGGCACTCTTACTTATCAGTGGACATTCGCTGGCGGAAATCCTTCTTTGTCTTCACTCCCCAATCCTTCTGTTACATACAATACACCAGGAGTATATGATGTAACATTGGTTGTAACAAACGGGTCAGGATGCAGTGATACACTTACCATAAATAATTACGCAGCTATTGCAAGCAACCTTGCAGATTTTACAATGAGCAGTGGGAGTGGTTGTGTTCCATTCACTTTGAATGTTCAGGGAATTTCTTCATCAGCACCAATATCATGGAACTGGACAACCAATCCTCTGGCAATTCCGCCTTCCGCAAATACGCAGAATGCAACTTTTGTTTTTAATTCAAACGGTACTTACCAGGTCTGCTTAGATGTAACTTATCCTGGCGGATGTATTGCTTCAAAATGTTCAACTGTAGTTGTATCAAATTATCCTCATGCATCGTTTACACTGACAGGTAATACTTATACATGCACACCTCCGCAGATTATTGATTACAACAACACATCCACAGGTGGACCTAGCCTTCAATATAACTGGCAGTTCCCGGGCGGCGTACCTTCAAGCTGGAATAATTCAAATCCACCGAATGTTTCTTACAATAACTGTGGAATTTATGATGCTATACTTATTGTGACTAATCTATCCGGTTGCAGTGACACTTTTGTATATGCCGGCGCTGCAAACATTGATTGCCCACAGGCAAGTTTTTCTGCTTCACCAAATGCCGGTTGCGCTCCACTTAATACAGATTTTTTATATACAGGTTCCAGCGGTAACCCTACATCATGGTTATGGAATTTCGGTGATCCATCTAGTGGAGTAAATAATACTTCCACTCTTCAAAATCCTTCGCACATTTTTAACAATACAGGTTGTTACACGATAACTCTTTTGGTAAGTAATGCACAAGGATGTAGTGATACAATTCATCACTTCGACATGATATGCGTGGGTTCTCCTCCTATTCCTGATTTCAGTGCAAACCCTGTTGTAACCTGCGCATGGCAAGAGGTTGTTTTCACCGATTCTTCCCAGGGGATTGATTCAACTACATCCTGGCAATGGGATTTCATTGGGGTTCCGCCATTTGATGTAATGAATACATCACAAAATCCTTCTTACCTGTATCCTGATACCGGATGGTTTGATGTTACATTGGTTTTATGCAATAGTGGTTGTTGTGATACACTTACGATTGATTCGATGATTCACATACTTCCGCCAATTGCTAATTTCACAGTTACCAATAATTGTCTCGACCCATATAATATAACATTCAACGGAGGTGCTTCAATTGGTGCAGATACTTTCTATTGGAGTTCATCAGCCGGAACTATAACTCCTGTTTCTGATTCTGTAATTTCTATTTCATTTCCTTCGAACGGAAATTATGATGTTCAACTTATAGTCGAGAATTATCAAACAGGTTGTTATGATACGCTGCTTCATACTGTACTAGCGAATAATGTGATTGCTGATTTCAGTGCAAGCGATACGGCAATCTGCGCACCGGGTCAAATTTGTTTTACCAATCTTTCACAAAACGCTACCAGCTATGAGTGGTTTCTTTTTAATGGAATTGGAAATTTGGTTTGGACAAATACGAATCTTAATCCTTGCCGAAATTTTTTGAACCCTGGAAAATTCAGTGTGATGTTGGTAGCCACAGATGCTAATGGCTGCACGGATACCATGTATAAGCAGTTTTATATACATGCATATGGATTGAATTTAAACCTGACCGGCGCTCCGCTTACCGGCTGTGTCCCACTCAGTGTAAGCTTTACTTCAGTAGCCACAAGTTCTGTTTCAACTCTTGTGTCATGGTTTTGGAATTTTGGTGACAGTGCGAGTGGAGTTCTTGATACCAGTTCATTATTAAATCCTGTACATACTTATAACAATGCCGGCAGCTACGATGTAACATTAATTGCAGAAGACAATAATGGTTGTTATGATACACTTACGGTTCCTCAATATATAAATCCCTACGACCCGCAGATTGATTTCATTGCGCTTGATTCTACAGTATGTCTTGGAGAAACAACCTGCTTTTTCAACCAGTCACAGGGTGGAAGCCTTTCCTATTTCTGGAATTTTGGCGATGGGAATTCTTCTAATCTCTTTAATCCATGTCATCAATATACTTCAATAGGTGATTATACTGTAACTCTGATTGGAACCGATACCAGCGGTTGTATAGATTCTCTTGTCCGTACTTTATATATTCATGTTACAAGCCCGGCAGCTTTTTTCACTGCTAATCCGGTTTACTCAAGTTGTCCTCCTCTTCCTGTAAACTTTACAAACTCATCTACAGGAGTTGATGCCAATACAGTTTATCAGTGGACTTTTGGCGATGGATCAAACAGTAATGTTCAAAGCCCATTTCATATTTACAACTTTCCCGGATTCTACGATGTGTCCTTGATCATTACTAATCAATATGGGTGCAGTGATACTCTGGTGATTGACTCACTCATTTCAATTACAGGACCCACAGCAACTGTGAATGTAACACCAACAAGCGGCTGTAATCCATTGAATGTTTGCTTCTATGCAAGTTCAAACACCACCACTTCATATACATGGGATTTTGGAGATGGAACCATTATTCCAAATTCTAATGATACTATTTGCTACACTTACAACAATCCTGGAATTTTTCATCCTGCTTTAATTTTAGATAACGGAGCAGGTTGTACATATTCTTTCCCAATTGATTCAATTATTGCCGGTGGACCAGATGTGCATTGGCATCCTGATGTACCCTATCTGTGCCAAAGCGGAATAGTAAATTTCACTGATTCAACTTTTGGTGTTTCACCGGCAGTTAGCTGGCTTTGGACATTTGGAGATTCTTTGAGCGGAGCACTTGATACAAGTTTATTACAAAACCCTTCTCATTTTTTTGATACGCTCGGAACATACATCATCACTCTCTTAGTCACTTCTGCTAATGGTTGTACAGGTGTTTTAACCGACACTGTTTTTGTAACACCACCACCCGTAATTGGTATTATTTCCAATACTGTAACATCATGTGTTAGTTCTACTGTATCTTTTAACTACAACTCTTCAATACCAATCACAAACTTACAATGGAACTTTGGTGACCCGGCAAGCGGAGCAAATGATTCTTCCATTCTCTCCACTCCTGCTCATACCTACAATGCTGCAGGCACATACACGGTAACACTCATAGCTCAAGGTGTAAATTTTTGTTCTGACACTTCAACAATTAATATCACTGTAGTTGCGCTCCCCTCTCCATCGGCAACATCAGATACTTCAATTTGTCCGGTTACTTCAGCACAACTGAATTCTTCAAACGGAATTTCCTACTCCTGGAGCCCACCTTCTTTTTTGAATTCAACAACCATCTCAAATCCAGTTTCATCCCCCACAGCCAATATCACTTATACAGTTACAGTAATTGATGCTAATGGTTGCACAGGCTACGATTCAGTTGCAATTTCAATTTTCAATTCACCTATTATTACTGCCACTGCTGCTGATGATTCAATTTGTAGCGGAGTTCCCGTTCAATTAAATGGGTTTGGGGGAATTCAATATTCGTGGTTACCAGCCGGCGTCCTGAATAACAGTTTGGTGCAAAATCCTGTTGCAACAATTTTCAATACAACACAATTTGATGTGACTGGCACTGATGCAAACGGATGCACCGGAAGCGGAAGCCTAACGGTCACGGTTGTTCCGGCTCCGATTGCAGATGCCGGACCCGACGCGGATTATTGTATTGGAGGAAGCACTCAACTCAATGCAACTGGAGGATTGGCATTTACATGGTCACCTGCAAATGCACTGAGTTGCACCAATTGTCAATCTCCAATTGCAAATCCGGTTTCAACTGAGACATACACTGTCTCAGTAATTGATTCGAACGGCTGTATTGGAACTGATGCAGTAATTGTAACTGTTAACCCTTTGCCATCGGCTGATGCAGGAAATGATGTAACTATCTGTTTAGGAATGACGGGCGTTTTGAATGCAAGCGGAGGTTTAGTTTATAATTGGACTCCACCAACCTATCTTTCCGGAACCTCCGCTCAAAACCCTACCTGCACCCCTTTTTCAAATATCACTTATACTGTGACAGTTACAGATGCAAATCTTTGTACGGCAAATGATTCAGTTGTAGTGACAGTAATTCCTCTGCCGGTTTTTGATGCATGGGGCGATACAACAGTTTGTCAATATGATTTGATTCAACTTCATGCAAGTGGAGGAAACTCTTATTCATGGATTCCAAACAATAATCTGAGTGATGCAAGTTCTCCTTCACCGTTTGCTTCGCCTCACAACTCTACTAACTACTCAGTCATTATATCAGATTCAATTTGTAATATCAGCGACACGCTGCAGGTAGTCGTTACTATTATTCCCGTTCCTACTGCATTCGCAGGCGGAGATATTACAATTACTGCAGGAAGTTCCTATACAATTGATGCTGATGCTTCAGATAATTTTAATTGGAGCCCGGGCGAAGGGTTAAGTTGCACCACATGCGAAGACCCTGTTGCTACGCCTTTAGAAACTACTACTTATACCCTCACAGCAGAAAATGATTTTGGTTGCCGGGCTGTTGACTCCATGGTTATAACAATTCTTTGCAGTGAGGATATTCTTTATATTCCAAATGCATTTTCACCAAATGGAAATGGAAAGAATGATTTGTTTCGGGTAAGGGCTGACGGAATTCGCGAACTTAATTTTCTTCGAGTTTATGATCGATGGGGTGAATTAGTTTTTGAAACATCAGACAAAACCACCGGATGGGATGGTACTTATAAAGGCGAAAAACTTCCTCCTGCTGTATATGTATGGTACTTACGCGCAGTATGTGGCGATGGATTTATTATTGAAAGGCAAGGGAATGTTACTTTGATGAAATAAATGAGAACCATGAAAAAAATATTTATTGCCTCCTTTTTTTTATTGATCAAATTTTCTTCAGCACAGGACATTCACTTCTCACAATTTTATGCGAATCCTTTACAAATTAATCCAGCTAAAACTGGTTTTATTACCAGCGATTTTCGATTCACCGGAAGTTACCGAAATCAATGGGGAAGCATCACCACTCCGTATGTCACCTCACTAGCCAGCACTGATTTTTCTTTTGTGTCAGGTAAAAAGAAAAAAAATATTTCTGGTGCAGGAATTATGCTTTTTAACGACCGCGCTGGCGACGGGCAACTGAACACTA